>NZ_JAGPYZ010000004.1:0-216483 GCF_024454055.1 Corynebacterium sp. CCUG 70398 | reverse complement strand
ACGGGTTAACCTCGCGACATGCCGCTGACTCGCAGGCTCATTCTTCAAAAGGCACGCCATCACACACACAGAAGGTGCTCTGACGGATTGTAAGCGCACAGTTTCAGGAACTCTTTCACTCCCCTCCCGGGGTACTTTTCACCATTCCCTCACGGTACTATCCACTATCGGTCACACTAGGTATTTAGGCTTACCGGGTGGTCCCGGCAGATTCACAGCAGATTCCACGAGCCCGCTGCTACTCGGGGCAAACACGACACACAACCAGCACACGCCTTCACGTACAGGACTCTCACCTACTCCGGCAGACCATCCCAGGCCACTTCCGCTAACACGCACTAGAAATGCAACGACTGGCAGACCGTTGACCATCGCACCCCACAACACCGCACACGCAACCCCTGCCAGGTATCACACGCACACGGTTTAGCCTCATCCGCGTTCGCTCGCCGCTACTAACAGAATCATTATTATTTTCCTCTCCCACCGGTACTGAGATGTTTCACTTCCCGGTATCACCCCCGCACAACTATGAATTCATCATACGGTGACCACACACAACCGTGGCCGGGTTTCCCCATTCGGACATCCTCGGATCAACGCTTTGTTGACAACTCCCCGAGGCATAACGCAGCCTCACACGTCCTTCATCGGCCCAGCATGCCAAGGCATCCACCATGCGCCCTTAAGCAACAAACACAAACACACACCCACACCAACCACAACACAAAGCCGTAATCAGCGCTCTAAGCGTGTGCCCGGATACACAAACACATACTCACAATCACAAAAATACTCACACCAAACCAGAACAAGAACAATCATCCTCGCCCCAACTCGATGAGAAATACACTTCTCTTCAAAGAAGAAAGATGCTCGCGTCCACTATACAGTTCTCACACACCACACCCAGCAGACACAAACACCACCACAGTGACATTCGTATCTATCCGGGCCACAAGGACAACCACCCACACACCACGCAACCCACACGAGTCACACCACAGTGTGCGGGCACCATGTGCTGCCCCAGACACCCAACAGCGCACCAATGCTTCTGACAAAAACCGGTTGATTGCTTCACACGTGCGACACCCACACCATGAATCATGTGCTTCTCCTGGAGGCATCTCGCCCCCCGGGTGCGTGTCCACCTGGACATTTTCCACAACATACGGGTCTGCAGCACCACACACGGACACTCAACAGCCCAACCCCACACCCAGTACAGGTAACTACCTGACCATGCGGGGCCAATAAATAGTAATGCTCCTTAGAAAGGAGGTGATCCAGCCGCACCTTCCGGTACGGCTACCTTGTTACGACTTCGTCCCAATCGCCGATCCCACCTTCGACAGCTCCCTAACGAGTTTGGGCCACTGGCTTCGGGTGTTACCAACTTTCATGACGTGACGGGCGGTGTGTACAAGGCCCGGGAACGTATTCACCGCAGCGTTGCTGATCTACGATTACTAGCGACTCCGACTTCATGGGGTCGAGTTGCAGACCCCAATCCGAACTAAGACCGGCTTTCAGCGATTAGCTCCACCTCACAGTGTCGCTGCGCGTTGTACCGACCATTGTAGCATGTGTGAAGCCCTGGACATAAGGGGCATGATGATTTGACGTCATCCCCACCTTCCTCCGAGTTAACCCCGGCAGTCTCTCATGAGTCCCCAACCAAATGCTGGCAACATAAGACAAGGGTTGCGCTCGTTGCGGGACTTAACCCAACATCTCACGACACGAGCTGACGACAACCATGCACCACCTGTACACCAGCCACAAGGGAAACTACATCTCTGCAGCGATCCGGTGCATGTCAAGCCCAGGTAAGGTTCTTCGCGTTGCATCGAATTAATCCACATGCTCCGCCGCTTGTGCGGGCCCCCGTCAATTCCTTTGAGTTTTAGCCTTGCGGCCGTACTCCCCAGGCGGGGCGCTTAATGCGTTAGCTACGGCACGAACCCCGTGGAAGGGACTCACACCTAGCGCCCACCGTTTACGGCATGGACTACCAGGGTATCTAATCCTGTTCGCTACCCATGCTTTCGCTCCTCAGCGTCAGTTACTGCCCAGAGACCTGCCTTCGCCATCGGTGTTCCTCCTGATATCTGCGCATTCCACCGCTACACCAGGAATTCCAGTCTCCCCTACAGCACTCAAGTTATGCCCGTATCGCCTGCAACCCCGCAGTTAAGCTGCGGTATTACACAAACGACGCGACAAACCACCTACGAGCTCTTTACGCCCAGTAATTCCGGACAACGCTCGCACCCTACGTATTACCGCGGCTGCTGGCACGTAGTTAGCCGGTGCTTCTTATCCAGGTACCGTCACTGACGCTTCGTCCCTGGCGAAAGGAGTTTACAACCCGAAGGCCGTCATCCCCCACGCGGCGTCGCTGCATCAGGCTTGCGCCCATTGTGCAATATTCCCCACTGCTGCCTCCCGTAGGAGTCTGGGCCGTATCTCAGTCCCAATGTGGCCGTACACCCTCTCAGGCCGGCTACCCGTCGACGCCTTGGTAGGCCATTACCCCACCAACAAGCTGATAGGCCGCGAGCTCATCCCACACCGAAAAAACTTTCCACCACACCATCCAAGACGTGGTCCTATCTGGTATTAGACCCAGTTTCCCAGGCTTATCCCAAAGTGCAGGGCAGATCACCCACGTGTTACTCACCCGTTCGCCACTCGAGTACCGAAGCAAGCTTCGGCCTTTCCGTTCGACTTGCATGTGTTAAGCACGCCGCCAGCGTTCATCCTGAGCCAGGATCAAACTCTCCACAAAAACAGTTTCAACAAAACACAGTGAAACAGGCCGTGAAAAGCCCAAAACCCAACCAAAACAAAACCACCCACACACAAACACCACAAACACAAACATCCGCAGCGCCAGTGCGTGAACTGGCAATCCTAAAATTACTAGACAAACCAAAAGGTTCATCCACATGTTGCCCCTCATCCCTGACGGGGAAAAAGAAGAAGCAACAAAAAATATATTTCCAATCAGTCACACACGACCAACCAGCACAGTGACACCCCATCAATAGGTTCAAGCACCACCGACCAGCACACACCACACACAAACACGTGCAGGCATCAAGATCGCACACAACCAACCAAAAAACATTGGCACACTATCGAGTTCTCACACAACACACGCACACCCAAACACAACCCACAACCAGGGCCATGCTCGAAGTAGCTTGGACGACCCTACACACCCACCACCACACCAAGCAAATCACTTGATACCCAGTGAAAATGTTTCAGATCCCTGCCAACGATTGTTTTCCTACCGCCATCTCACCAAACCACACTGTCCGGCGGGGCGTTGTCGGTCACGCTGACTCACATAAAGCTACACACCAACCACCAACAACACAAACCCCCAGCACAAACACGGTTTCTAGCTATCTCCGCCAACACTAGACATGCTGCGAATGTTGTCGTGGGTGAGGTTGATCTTGCCTGCGATGTAGAGCGCCATGAACACGCAGCCTACGAGCGCGACAGCAGCGGAAACGATAAGCAGTCCAAGTGGGACTCGCCCCGCAGCTTCCTCGAATCGCAGGAGGTCACGCACGCCTAACCAGAGTAAGAATCCTGCCGCCGGAAAGAGTGCCTTGGCTTTGGAGACGGTGCCTGCGGCGAATACTCCGAACGCCACAACTGTCACTGCCACCAGGATGAACACCTCCGGTTGAACATCGACGTGGTCAATGGGCAATAGAGTGCTTCCGGTGCTTGCAATCACGCCGAGAATTGCTCCCGCACCCACACTGACTGCGAGCACGTGCACTGCCCACGCCTTTCGGGTGAATCCGTACGAATGCGCGACCAGTGGGCTCAGACCACTCATCACTGTCTCGGTGCCGAGCCACATGAAGAAGAACAGCACGGGCAAAGCTGCGACGATGGAAGAAAACGTATCGTTTTCGATGAAACCGGCAAGATAGATTGCCAGTGAGAGCCCGGCACCGGCAATGGCGGCGCCCAACAGCGTCGGCCACCACATGGCTTGGACCAGCAGCGGACCAGACGGCCGGATATGCGTGGACTCCACCTCACCGTAACGCGCCTGATCACCGACAGCATCGTGGGTGGCTACGAACAACACTCCGCAGGTGGCTGCGATGAGCGCACCGGTTACCCCCTTCATGCCGGGCACAAAGAGAAGGTAGATCAATGCTGCGGCAATAACGACCGGCGCCGTCACCATGAGTAGCTGGCTGCGCGCTCTAGCCGCATTCATCCCCAACGCCCGGAAGATGTTCTTTTCTGGGTATAGGCCGTCCAGCAGGGTCAACGAGCCGATGAGACTACCTGCCACCACTGCCGTCCAGCTGCCCACCCAGGCTCCACCGATGAGAAAGATGAGCGCGATGGGCAGGAGCAGCAGGCGCCACCGTGACCCCGCCTTGAACTGGTGCCAGAAGAATGGGGCATCCAGGGCCGTCATCGTTACAGACATGGTTAGCTCACCTCCAGGAGAGACTCGATAACGTCGCCGAGGTCGGCAGGCGCGGTGCGCGCCGAAAGGCCTGTGGCGCTTGTGGCGGGGAGGAGGGCGCGGGACCCGGCATCGGTGCGTCGATAAGCAAGCGCGTGCTCGGGCTCGTCAAAGGAGCCGGTCGCCACGACGTAATCGTCGGCCTCCTCTGCGAGAATGTGCGCGGCGATGCGGCCGTCGCGGCCGAGAATGATCGCGGAATCGAGGAGCTTGGCGGCGTCCTCAATGTGGTGCGTTGCCATGATGAACGTTCGGCCATTCCCGGAAAGCTCGAGCAAATGGTGGTAGAAGACGTCGGTGTTGTGGATGTCGAGGCCGACGTAGGGTTCGTCGAGAAGCGTGAGCTCTGCGCCCGACGCGAGACCGACGATGTTGCCGACCATTGCTCGCTGACCACGCGACAGCTGGCTGTACGCCGTCGTCATTGCGTCATCGAGAGCGAAATCAGCCACAAGATCGTCGGCGATTCCGCGATCCCACCCCGGGTACCGCAACTGCGCGCCGGTGAGGATGTCACGGACGGACCATGCGCCCGGGTAGGCGACATCGACACCGGTCAGGGAGACGCGGTCCATGACGGTCGCGTTGTCGAACGGTTTCTGGTTGAAGACATCGAGCTCGCCATCAGAGGGCTTGAGCTGGCCGGCGATGAGCGAGAGCAGAGTGGACTTGCCCACGCCATTGCGGCCGAGCAGGCCGTGGATGCCGCCGGATTCTATCGCGAGGTCGAGCCGGTCCAGTACCGTCTCCCCCGCCGAAGGTTTTTGTCAGTTCCTGTGCGATTATCACTTGTACATTCCTCTACTTTCTGCAACGCGGTCAATGAGGTTGTGGAGAGTGGGTAGGTCGTGGCCGAGGCGAAGTGCTTCGTCGATAAGCGGGGCAATGTACGCGCCCGCAAACTCCGCTTGGCGCTGCGCGAGGATGCGTTCGCGCGCGTCGGGCGTGACAAACATGCCGATCCCGCGTCGTTTTTCCAGCACCCCGCCATCCACAAGGAGCGTGAGTCCTTTGCGCGCGGTCGCGGGGTTGATCTCATGGAACGCCGCCAGCTCGTTGGTGCTCGGTGCGCGGGCCCCGGCCTCTAGGTGGCCATCCACTATCTGGTCTTGAATAAGGCGTGCGATCTGCATGAACAGCGGCTCTGTGTCGTTGCCCATCGCGACCTCCGGTTCGTCGGTTAGTTAGTGGTGTAACTAACCGTACAACTATGGGGGCAAAATGGCAACGGCTCCCACCAAGCAATTCCTGAATTCACAGATTCGTGCAGGTAGACGGCGCGCGTCTGACAAGCTCATCCAAGTTAAGGCAGACTGGATACCGACAAAAGTTATTAGCTACATGAATAGATACGGATTTAGGAGCCATGCTTGAGCGCACAGTCGTTTTCGTTGATACGTCATATTTACTTGCGAGTTTCTACAACTCGTGGGAAACAGGCGCAAGATCGCAATTAGAAATTGATCTCCCCGAGGTCGTTGCCAACCTCGGGACCATGATTACCCAGCAACTACACCAACCCATCCACCGCCAGTTCTGGTACGACGGCATCCCAGACTCTGGCCCCCACCGCTACCAGCGCGCTCTACGCACGTGCGACGGCGTGCAGTTGCGCACCGGCCAGCTCATCGAATGGGGCGAGCGGCGCACCCAAAAAGGCGTGGACACCCGCCTTGTCGCCGACATCGTGGCCAACGCCATGCGCGGCCAGTACAGCGACTTCGTGCTGGTCAGCGGCGATGCCGACATGATCCCCGGCGTCGAGGAAGCTACCAACGCAGGCGTCCGCATGCACCTCTACGGCTTTGGCTGGGACTCTATGTCCTCAGCTCTGCGCCACGCGTGCGACTCCACCACCATCCTCGATCCGCGCGAGGATTTCGCCGAAGCAATGCAGCTCCAGGTGCTCGAGGGCCCGCTTCCACCGACCATTCGCGAGCGCCCGCTTGTCGACGCGCTCGACGAGACCGACACCCAAGACGGCATGTGCGGCGTTCCCCGCCCCGACGGCGAACAGCCTCTTTCTTCCCACGTCGCGCAGGCGGAGGCGGATGCCGCCGCTGAGGAACTCGCGCAGCAAAAGGTGGAGCAGGCAGACCACGCCGAACCTGAACAGAAGCCCGAGCAGGGGCGCGGCAAGCGCGAGGCTGCCCACGAGTCAACGGACCACGTGGCACCCAACCCCCGCCCCACACCTGGCCCGCCATCGCCAGCCCAACTAGCAGCCAGCTCGCCGAAACCCTCGATGATGGCCCCGCGCCGGAAACTGCGCTCCCGCTACGTTCCGCTGCCGGAAGAAGTATGGACCTCCTCCGGGTTCCAAACCCCGTTCGATGTGGGACAACAGTACGCAACGTGGTGGTTCGACAACGCCGCCTCTTCCGAGCAGCGCGACAAAGCGCACATTCTCTCGGGAGGCGGCCTTCCCCCCGAAATCGACAGGCCGCTACTGCAGTTCGCCTGCGAAACCCTTCATGAGTACACGCTCAGCGAGAGCCAGCGCGTCAACCTGCGAGACGGCTTCCACTCCGGGATCCGCGGAGTTCTGATCAATATCCGCCGGACCCAAAGTTAAGCACTCACTAGCGGTTGTCGGCCTCTTCCGCGTTGAGCGGAGCTTGTGGGGCTTCATCGTCGAAACGCTCGAGGGCCTCTTCGTGTTGCTCCGCATCATCGCTTGCAGCAGCCTGGGCCGACCCCTGGGTCAGCTCGCCAGCGGACTCTGCCTGCATCGACGCGCGGATCTCCGCAAGCTTGGATGATGCAGCGACATCGGTCTGGCCGGACTCGATCTCAGCCATCGCGGCACTCGCACCAGATTCAGCCAGTTCCTGCTGGCCGAGTGCCGTAGCGTAGCGCTTCTCAATCTTCTCGCGCACCCCATCCAACGTGGGTACGTTGTCGTTCTGGCTGAACTGCCCCATGGTGTCCATCGTCTGGGCAGTGTGCTCCTGCATCTTGGCCTGGTCGACCTGCTGGCGCAGGCGGTTGACCTCATTCATCTGCTCTTGCAGGCGGGCCTCGGACTGCTTCTGCTGCTGCTCGGCCTGTGCGGCCGCTTGCTCTGCGGCGCCGTACTGCGTGGTCAGCCCCTCGAGCTCCTGCTCCGTAGCCACCAGCTGAGCTGCGAGCGTCTCTGCGGTTGTGTTGAACTGTTGGGCCTTGGCGGTGTCACCCTCAGCGGTTGCCTGGTCAGCCATCTGCAACGCAGTCTTGGTCTTGTCCTGCAAAGACGCCTGCTGTTCGCGGACACGACCCAGCTTGATCTCCAGCTGCTTCTTCTGGCCAATGATCTCCGCGGCCTGCTGCGTGATCGCGCGGTGCTGCTCTCTAGCGGCGTTCGCAGCCTGTTCGATCTGGACCTTCGGGTCGGCGTTCTCATCGATCGCCGTGTCGAAGGATTGCATCAGGTAGTTCCAGCCCTTGCTGAACGGGTTAGCCATGGTGATTCCTTAGATTTTCGTCGGGAAAGTGTGCCCCGAGTCTACGCGAACGGTTCCCGGCTCACCCGGGCACGAAAAACCGCCCGGCCGTCTGCGGCGCGGGCGGTGTGACGGGAAGCCGTCGAAAAGCGACTAGCCCTCAGTCTTTTCGTTCTGCTCTGCGATGTCAGCGCGGACCTGCTCCATGTCAACGTCGCGCACAGCCTGGATGAACTCCTCCAGGCCAGCCGGCGGCATAGCGCCGGAGGTCTGCCCCAGCAAGATGCCCTCGCGGAACGCGAAGAGGGTCGGAATCGCCTGGATCTGCAGCGCAGAGGAAAGGCCCTGGTTAGCCTCGGTGTCCAGCTTGGCAAAGGTCACGTCCTCGTGCTTCTCAGACGCAGCCTCAAAAGTCGGGGCGAACGCCTTGCACGGGCCACACCAGTCAGCCCACGCATCAACGATCACAATGTCGTTGTTCTCGACGGTCTCGGTGAACGTGTCCTCGGTTACATTGATGGTGCTCATTTTTATTCTCCTGAGTCTGCTCTAGTAACGTCTGTCGATGAGTACAACCTTATCAAGGGCGCGGACATTCCCCGCGAGCGAGAAAAGGAGCAAGCGTGACCAAGAACTACCGGTTCGAGGGCCCGACAGACACCAATTCCGTGGATACTCTGCAAGCTGAAGTGAGCCAGGTGCTGGGCACCCAAGGCGTCGACATCAATGCAGAAACGAAGGTCATGCGGGTCACAGGCGAAGGCTTCACCGACGAGCAGATCGAGTACGCCGTCGAGTACGCAGGCTTTTCGCTTATCGACGCTTAATGCCAACCGTCCTACCATGGGAACCGTAAGAACAACCGAGTTCCTTTTGGAAGGTGACTACTCCCATGGCACAGACATTCACCGTAGAAGGCATGACCTGCGAACACTGCGAAATGAGCGTGTCCGAAGAGGTCAGCGAAGTCGCTGGCGTGACCAGCGCAACCGCCGACCACAAAGCTGGCACCGTGACCGTTGAGGGCGAAGGCTTCGACCGCGACGCCGTCGCCGCCGCTGTTGCCGAGGCTGGTTACAAGCTGGTCTAAAGGCCCCCGCGGTATCCCTTGCGGAAAAGTTGACAAACTCGACACTGGTTTAACCGGCGAAAACTCGCCAACCTGCACGTTCAGGTCTAGAGCGAAATCGGGTTTGTCAACTTTTCTGCATTTGGACCGCTCTGGTGAGGTGCACCACGTTGCGCGCCTCTCGGAATATCTTGCCTTACCTCGCCGTTCCATAGGGTGAGAAAGGTTCAAGCCGCGCTACCCGGGAGGAGATACATCTACAGTGAGCGCCCCCGCACCCGCCCCCACACCACAGACAAGCACCAACTATTTGGAGCACCTCGAACTGGGTGTGACCGGGATGACCTGCACCTCGTGCTCCAACCGCATCCAACGCAAGCTGAACAAGCTTGACGGGGTGGAAGCCAACGTCAACTACTCCACTGAGACGGCGACGGTCGACTACGATCCGTCCAAAACTGACCGCGAGCAGCTCATCCAGGTTGTCAAAGACGCCGGGTACGACGCATTCGCGCTCGGCGGCGGCAGCGGCGATACCGCGGGCTCCGAAGGTACAGCCGACGGCGACGCTTCCGACACCGACCGCATTGAAGCCGCCCGCGAAGCTGAAGCAAGCGACCTCAAGTGGAAAGTCATCTGGACAGCGATTCTCGCCGTGCCGGTGACGGTAATCTCGATGGTCCCGGCCCTCCAGTTCACGAACTGGCAGTGGCTCGTTTTCACGCTCACCACCTTGATCTACATCAATGGCGGCGCGCCGTTCCACAAGGCGACAATCGCGAACCTGCGCCACGGTGCCGTCACCATGGACACCCTGATCACCCTGGGCACGACGGCAGCGTACCTGTGGTCAGTGTGGGCGCTGTTCATCGGCAACGCCGGCGAACCCGGAATGACGATGGACATGAGCCTCTCCCCCGGTGCGAACGCTGGTCATGCGATGGATGAGATCTACCTGGAAACCATCGCCGTGGTGATCACGTTCTTACTGCTGGGAAGGTGGTTCGAAACCAAGGCGAAGGGACGCAGCTCTGAAGCTCTGCGTGACCTCGCGACAATGGGCGCCAAAGACGCCGCTGTTATCCGTGACGGCCAAGAGATCCGCGTACCCACCTCCGAGATCGCTGTCGGTGACCGTTTCGTGGTCCGCCCCGGTGAGAAGATCGCCACGGACGGCACCGTGATCGACGGCGTATCCGCCGTGGATAACTCGATGATCACCGGTGAGTCCGTGCCTGTCGACGTCGCTCCCGGCGACACCGTCACGGGCGCCACGGTCAACCAGACTGGCCGCCTCATCGTCGAGGCCACGCGGGTGGGTTCCGAAACCACCCTGTCGCGGATGAGCGAACTGGTGCGGCAGGCGCAGGCGGGGCAAGCGCCCGTCGAAAAGCTTGTGGACCGTATTTCCCGCATTTTCGTCCCGACCGTCATCGTGGTTGCGCTGATCACGCTGGCCGTGCACATGGCGATCGGCCACGACGCGCCGGCGGCATTCTCCGCCGCAGTCGCCGTGCTCATCATCGCGTGCCCGTGCGCGCTCGGCCTGGCTACGCCCACGGCGATCCTCGTCGGCACCGGACGCGGCGCACAAATGGGTCTGCTGATCAAGGGCCCGGAAATCCTCGAGTCGACCCAGCGCGTGGACACGATTGTGCTGGACAAGACCGGCACCGTCACCACCGGTGAAATGGCGGTCGACGCCGTCGCGCCTGAATCCGGTTTCACCGAAGAGCAGGTCCTGTCGCTCGCCGCCGCTGTCGAGGCCGGCTCCGAGCACCCCATTGCACGCGCCATCGTCGCCGCCGCAGACGGCGACATCCCCGAGGCGACAGATTTCAGCAACGAGGCCGGCCAGGGCGTCCGCGCGCTTATCGACGGCACCTCCGTCACCGTCGGCCGCGGCCGCGGACCCGAGGCGGAAGCCTTCGAGGCTGACGGCGCCACGGCTGTCACCGTGACCGTGGACGGCTCCCCCGCCGGCACGATCGCTGTGCGCGACACCGTCAAAGACACCTCTGCACAAGCCATTGAGGACTTGCGCGAGCTGCGGCTCACCCCGCACCTGCTCACCGGTGACAACGAAGGGGCTGCCCGCGCGGCAGCCACTGCGGTCGGCATCGATGCGGATAATGTCACGGCGGGGGTGCTGCCGGAGGACAAGGTGCGTGTCGTCGAAAAGCTGCAGGCAGAGAGCAACACTGTCGCGATGGTCGGCGACGGCGTGAACGATGCCGCTGCCTTGGCCACCGCGGACTTGGGCCTGGCCATGGGGTCGGGCACGGACGTGGCCATTGAGGCCGCCGACATCACCCTCATGGGCGGCGACCTGCGCTCTGCGGCAGACGCGATCCGCTTGTCGCGGCGCACCCTGAGCATCATCAAGGGCAACCTGTTCTGGGCTTTCGCCTACAACGTGCTGCTCATCCCGGTGGCGGCCATCGGCCTGCTCAACCCCATGTTCGCCGGCATCGCCATGGCGTTCAGCTCAGTGTTCGTGGTGAGCAACTCGCTACGGCTCAACCGGTTCACTTCGGTCAGCGAGCGCTAGAAAAGTGAATTTAAAGTAGTTGACCTGCCCGGGCAGGAGCTATGCTCACTGCCCATGGACAATACTCTGACCCGCAACGAGCGTCTCGACCGTCTCCCGGTCACTTCCCAGCACCGTCGGCTGCTCGTCGGCTCGGGCGTGGGCTGGGCGCTCGACGCGATGGACGTCGGCCTTGTGTCGTTCATCATCGCCGCGCTCGCCGTGCACTGGGACCTGGATAAGGGCACGACGTCATGGATCGCGTCGATTGGTTTCATCGGAATGGCCATCGGGGCATCTCTAGGCGGGCTGCTCGCGGACAAGATCGGGCGCAGGCAGGTCTTTGCGGCCACTTTGCTGGTCTACGGCTTTGCGACGGGTGCCTCCGCCCTCGCCTGGTCTGTCAGCTCCCTCATGGTGTTCCGGTTCCTCGTCGGCCTCGGCCTGGGTGCGGAGCTACCCGTGGCATCCACCTTGGTCAGCGAGTTCGCGCCCCGTAAGAGCCGCGGGCGAATGGTCGTATTGCTCGAAGCGTTTTGGGCCGTGGGGTGGATCATGGCGGCCGTGATCGGAACCTTCGTAGTCAGCCAGGGTGACACCGGGTGGCGCTGGGGATTCGCCCTCGGATCTGTACCCGCACTCTATGCCATCTACGTGCGCATGGGCTTGCCCGAGTCAGTGCGGTTCCTTGAATCGAAAGGCCGCCACGATGAAGCCGAGGAGATCGTGCGGACCTTTGAGGCCGCCGCCGACACCTCTGAGATCGACCACTCCCCGCCCGGCGACCCAGAGCCGGAGGTCAGCGGCGGGATATGGGGGCCAGCGATGCGCAAGCGCACTGCCGCGTTCTGGCTCGTGTGGTTCGGGGTGTCGCTGTCGTACTACGGCGCGTTCATCTGGATTCCGTCGCTGCTGGTGGACCAAGGTTTCACCCTGGTGCGGTCGTTCACGTTCACCCTCATCATCACTATCGCGCAGCTTCCCGGTTATGCCGCGGCCGCGTGGCTTATTGAAGTCTGGGGCCGCCGCATCACTCTATCGGTCTTCCTCGCCGGGTCTGCTGGCGCCGCCGTTTTGTATGGTTTGGCAGGGGCTCCGTGGCAGATCATTGCCGCCGGCTGCTTACTGTCCTTTTTCAACCTGGGTGCGTGGGGTGCCCTCTACGCGATCGGCCCGGAGCTCTACCCAACCTCGATCCGCGCTACGGGCACAGGTGCCGGGGCGTCGTTCGGGCGAATCGGGTCGATCATCGCGCCTCTCATTGTGCCTCCGGTGCTCAGCTTCGGCGGGCCCACGGCTGTGTTCGGGGTGTTCGCAGCCGCCTTCGCCGTGGCGTGCATCGCTGCGCTCACCCTGCCCGAACAGCGCGGGAAAGTGCTGTCTTAACCGGCTTAACCCCGCGCCATGTTCACGAAGCGCGAGTAGTGCAACTGGTGCGCCACCGCGATCGTGTCGATCGGGCCACCACGGTGCTTGGCGATGATGATGTCCGCCTCACCCGCACGCTCGTTGTCGCGGTCCTGGGAGTCCGGACGGTACAGCAGCATGACAATGTCCGCGTCCTGCTCCAATGAACCCGATTCACGCAGGTCCGCCAACTGCGGACGCTTGTCCGTGCGTGACTCCGGGCCACGGTTGAGCTGGGAGATGGCGATGACGGGCACTTCTAGCTCCTTGGCCAGCAACTTCAGCTGGCGGGAGAACTCGGAGACCTCTTGCTGGCGGGATTCGACCTTGCGGCCGGAGCTCATCAACTGCATATAGTCCAGCACCACGAGGTCTAGGCCGTGCTGCTGCTTGAGGCGGCGGGCTTTAGAGCGGATCTCCATCATCGTCAGGTTCGGAGAATCATCGACGAAGATCGGCGCCTGCTGGATCTCGCGGAGGCGTTTGGTGAGCTTCTCCCAGTCAGACTCCTCCATCTGGCCCGAACGCATCGCGGAGAGCTTGATCTCGGTCTCCGCAGACAGCAGGCGCATCACAATCTCGGAGGCGCTCATCTCCAGCGAGAAGATCACCGAGGTCAGGTCGTTGTGGATCGAGCAGGACCTAACGAAATCCAGGGCGAGGGTCGACTTACCCACACCAGGACGGGCCGCGATAATGATCATCTGACCGGCATGGAGGCCATTTGTCAGCCGGTCGAGGTCAAGGAAGCCCGTCGGCACGCCGGCAGCGAGGCCGCCGTCTTTTTCATAAGCAGCAAGCTCGTCGACAGTAGGCTTGAGCAGCTCAGCGAGTGCCTGGTAGTCCTCCCCCGTCTTGGTCTGCGCGACGGCGAAGATCTCCTGTTGCGCGCGATCCACCAGAGCCTCGATCTCCATGCCCTCGCCGCCGTCGTAGCCGAGCTGGGCAACACGTGTTCCCGCGTCCACAAGCTGGCGCAACGTGGACTTCTCGGCAACTATGTCTGCGTAGTAGCGCGCGTTGGCAGAGGTGGGAACCTCGGAGATCAAGGTGTGCAGGTACGGCGCTCCCCCAGCACGCTCGAGCTGTCCCATCCGGTCAAGACGGCCGGAGACAATGAGGACGTCAATCTGCGAGCCTTGGGAGTACAGGTCCAGAATCGCCTGATAAATCAGTTGGTGGGCCGGGAAGTAGAAGTCCTCCTCCCGCAGCTCCTCAATCACATCGGTGACGGTATTGGGGCTGAGCAGCATCGCACCAATCACACCCTGCTCGGCTTTCCGGTCATGCGGGGGCTGGCGGTACTCGCTCAAGTCCTCGCGCTCAGACGTGAAGCCGCGGCCGTTGCGACGGTTGCTCCTGTACCCGCCGCCGTCCTCCGGCTCAGGCGGCGGAGGAACAAGGTCCTCAAACCGGTCGTCGAAGCTGTCCCCTCCAGCGACATTGCCTGCAGTCATCGTGAACTCCCTCCAGTCATCGAAGTGATGCTACCCCGCCGGGGCACGAGCGGACCACTCTTGTGGACTCATCACGCTGGAGTTATCCACAGGTCCTTGTGGAATAAGCCCGTTATTCCCTGATTCGTGACCCACATGCCTCCCACGGCTGTGGAATCTCTGTGGAATATTCAGTTACTTTTTCACAGATTCGCCCATCGTGACTGCTTAACCCCGATACATTCCGCGTCATGCGTCTTCCACGAACAGTGAATAACTCGACCACCAGCACATTTGACAAGGTAACCAAAGTGCTATAAACCGCTCTCCTCCGCGTAAATTTCTCTCATTGGACTGGACTTTTCCACTAGTTATCCACAGGCAGTGTGGACACCAGATTGTTATGCGGCGCTTGATTGCTGGAACCACCTGCTATTGTGCTGCTATGACCTCCCGTTTTTCCCGTTTCCGCCGCGCGGTAATCTCCGCGATGGCCACAGTGGTCGCCGTTGCGTGCGGCGTTGCCCCCGCCTCCGCAGCACCGGTTTATGCCGGCGATAAGATCGAGATCCATTACAGTAACGGGGCTAAAGCACTGTGCTCCCTCAACTCCGTGGCGCACCGGGACGGCGCGAAGTACGGGATCACGGCCGGGCATTGCCTCATGCCCATCGATGGTGGCCGTCCTATCCGTGTCTACTCATCCGACGGCGCAGTCATTGCCTCCAACATGGCGGATTCCGGGTATGTCTTCGATCAGGGCGGCCTGAACGTCGGGTTGAAGGGCTTCACATCCGACTCGTTCCGTGACTACAGCTGGTTCCGCCTCGACCCGCACGTTACTGATGCCGGCAAGACGCGCGGTGGGAACCTCACGTTGGGGCTCGACTCTGGCATGGACCACAACCTCACACAGTTCGCTCGGTCCATTAACCCGGATCGCGCCATCGGTGGACGCCTTCCGGTCAGCGCCGTGGCACCGGGCCAGATTGTCTGCAAGGATGGCGCGCGCTCTAGCAGGACCTGCGGTCCTGTGGTGTCCACCAACGTTCACACTGGTGAGATCGTGGCTCTCCTGCTGAACTTCACGGGCGATTCCGGTGCCCCGGTGTGGATCACCGGCCGCGACGGCCGCGCCTACATTGTGGGAGTCATCTCCGGCGGTGTTGGGCCGTTTGAGCTGATTGACGCCTCGCTGCCACTCCCAGCCGGGCTGCGCTAACCCGCGCACAAACAGGAACAAAGCAAGAAGAAGGGCGCGGGCCCCACTCCTCACAAGCGGGGCCCGCGCCCTTCGTGCTGTTGTCGTTGGATTGCTTGTTATAGAGCAATCGCCGTTAGGCGTGTGTTACGCGCCCACGACCTCGAAGTTCACCTTGCCCTCCACGTCATCGTGGAGCTTGACCTTGACCTGGTAGCCGCCGGTGCTGGTGACCAGCCCCTTCGGCATGTCAACGCGGCGCTTGTCCAGCGCCGGGCCGCCTGCAGCCTCAACGGCATCGACGATGTCGGCCGGCTTGACCGAACCGAAGATCTTGCCGTTCTCAGCGGTGCGCACCTTCACGGTGACGCCCTGCAGCTGGTCGAGCTGGTCGCGCAGCTCCTTAGCGTGGTCCAGGTCGCGCACGGAACGCTGCTCCTGTGCGCGCTTGATGTCCTCAATCTGCTTCTCAGCGCCGCGGGAGGCCGGGATGGCCAGGCCGCGCGGAAGCAGAAGGTTACGTCCGTAGCCGTCCTTGACCTCGACAATATCGCCGGGCTCACCAAGGTTCTCAACGGCAGCGGTGAGGATCAGCTTCATAATCCTTACCTTTCGTTTGAAAGTTGATGTTTGTCGATTGCTTTAGAACGGGGGCTCATCGTCCATGCCGCCGAAACCGCCGGCGGGGGGAGCAGAATTCCACGGATCATTCGCGGGCTGGTTGTTGGACTGGCTGTTCTGGCCGCCCTGGTTGCCCTGGGAGTTACCAAAGCCACCGGTGTTCTGGGCGTTCTGGCCGCCCTGGGAGTTACCAAAGCTGCCGCCCTGGTTGCCGCCGAAGCCGCCGCCACCCTGGTTCCCGCCCTCACGCGGGTTACGGTTGACGCTGGCGCTGGCGTAGCGCAGGGACGGGCCGACTTCGTCGACCTCGACCTCGAACACGGTGCGGTTTTCACCTTCGCGGTTCTGGTAAGAACGCTGCTTGAGGCGGCCGTTGACGATCACGCGCATGCCCTTTGTCAGGGACTCAGCGACGTTCTCGGCGACGCTCCGCCACACGTTGCAGGTGAGGAACAAAGCTTCGCCGTCTTCCCACTGGTTCGTGTCCCTGTTGTAGGTACGCGGAGTGGATGCAATGCGGAAGTTGGCTACTGCCAAGCCCTGCGGGGTGAACCGCAGTTCAGGGTCCGCAACCAAGTTGCCAACGACGGTGATAGGAGTGTCGCCTTGTGCCATGTTCTTTCGTCCTTACCTTGAAACCTTGAATGAATGAGCGGGAATGGGTTGTCCTTGCACGAACCAGTCTATAGTCCGCCCCGGACACAAACCCTGAGCTGGGATTACCCGTTCACGTTCGGCGCTTACTTGCTATCGGTGCGCAGAACCTTGGTTCGCATAATGGTGTCGTTCAGGTTCAGACGGCGGTCGAGCTCCTGGACGGTCTCGGCTGCGCAGTCGAGGTTGACTACGACGTAGACGCCTTCTTCCTTCTTGTCGATGGGGTATGCAAGACGGCGCTTGCCCCATACATCGACGTTTTCCACCTTGCCGTTATCCTGGCGGACAATATCGAGGAACTTGTCCAGGGACGGGGCAACGGTGCGCTCATCCTGACTCGGGTCGAGAATGATCATTACTTCGTAGTGACGCACGGACCTCATCACCTCCTATGGTCGTTTCTATGGTTTCGGCCACCGTCCTTTAACGGTGGCAGGAGGGTCGTTGCGTCAAGCAACCTCACCAGCGTACCCCAGCAGCTCACCGCGAAGAAATCAGAATGCGGCGTATCTGCGGCGCTAGGAAACGTGCGGCGCTAACTAGTCGTCTTTGTCTACGTCGAGGACCAGACCCTGGGGGTCGATATCGATGTCGATCTCACCGGAGGCGATTTCCCAGAACCCGTCGTCTTCCCACCTGGTCTCCACACCGGGCTCATTATCGTTGGCGGCGGCGAGGGCACGCTCGACATCAGCTGCGCTGAGGCCTTCGTCAGCCATTTCAGACTCCGCCTCTGGGGTGTAACCAGTCACTTCCTTCGGCAGTTCACGACCAGCAGCGTCGTCACCATCATCGGCATCGTCTGCGTCGTCTGCGTCGTCCGCGTCATCATCGCCGGCTACGTCGTCTTGCTGAACTTGATCGTCGCCTTCGGTCTCAACCTCTTCGGCCACCGTGGATTCGGCTCCGGCGTCGGTACCGGTGGTGCCGTCGTCCGTCTCACCGCACGCAGTGAGCGCGGAGAGGGACAAAGCGGAGGCAGCGATGGCAGCGGAAACCCTCTTAATGTTCATGAACCCTCTTAATGTTCATGGTTTCCACCCTACAGAAGGTTTCTGGCAGTTAACTGCCAGCGTTGGGCGCTGCGATGAACACCGCCAGGAAGACCGGCACGAACGTCATGAAGATGAACGCCGCGAGACCTAAGGCGACAGAGAGCGCCATCGGCTTCTTCTTCACGACTGCGAAGAAACACCCTGCAAAGAGTCCGAACCCGATGAAGATCGAGCAGATTCCGAGGATTGTTGCGGTTCCCACGTCTTTTTCGCCTCCTCCCAGTCCGCGGGTGTGGTCAGCAGCGGGTCGCACCCGAAGTGGGCGTCGCGCACCTTGTCGCGGCGGCGACCGTACATCTGCATGACGGTGAGCACCATGATCGCGATGATCAGACCGTCGCGCGTGACCACAATGAGGTTGAGCATCCCACCGGGCAACCCGAGGTTGTCGGTGCCCATCATGTGCCACATGAGGATCGGCCAGACCAACATGTCCACCGTCATCCACGACAGCAACAGGCGCCAGTGGGGGAGTGCGAGCACTGCCGGAATGACAAGCCACAGCGAGTACTGGGGGCTCCACACCTTATTGAACAGCAGAAAGAAGCCAACGATGA
This sequence comes from Corynebacterium sp. CCUG 70398, assembly GCF_024454055.1. Classification (NCBI taxonomy): domain Bacteria; kingdom Bacillati; phylum Actinomycetota; class Actinomycetes; order Mycobacteriales; family Corynebacteriaceae; genus Corynebacterium; species Corynebacterium sp. CCUG 70398. Next base: position 198,009 of record NZ_JAGPYZ010000004.1, on the reverse strand, counting down.
GCACGAACAGTTCCGCGACGCGCGGAGTCTGTGGTGCCATTAATCCCGCGACGAGAACGAATAGACAGCCTGCTAGGAAAAGCACGAGGGTGACCGCGTTGAGGATCACCGGCGCGCCGTCGCCGGAATCGAAGCCGTTCCACCCGAAGGCGCGGGAGGCCACGGCGTAGATCGTGGTCCACTCCCAGCCGCGCTCGGTGTTCAGGCGCTGGAACTCGTGCCAGGCGTCGTAGTTGTACAGCATGATTGGCACGTTGACTACCAGCCACGACACCACCGTGGCTACCAGCATCTCCACGAACGGCATGGCCTTCTTCTTGCGTAGCGCAATGACCAGGTAGGCACCCAGCAGGAACAGCGGCCACATCTTGAACGCCGTGCCCAGCCCGATGAGCACTCCCGCGAGCCAGAACTTCTTGTTCCGGGCGGCCAGCAAGGCCCCGACCATGAACGCGATGGAGGGAATGTCCCAGTTGGTGAAGGCGTGCATGATGAGCAGGGGAGAGGCCACCACCAACATGGTGTCCCAAATGCGGTTACCTGCCAGCTCGGCCACCATGCGGGCGGTGAAGACCCAGATGACCGCCATGACGAATGCGGTGACGTAGAAGTACCAACCGGAATCCGGCAGTGCCCAGCTGACCAGGGGATAGGTGTTGCGAGAGAGCCAGCCCATCGCGCCTTGAAACAGTCCGCCCAGTACCGGGTACTCCATGTACCGGGTGAGGTCGCCTTCCTGCCAGGAGTAGTCGTAAACGAATCCTGGCTGGTCAAGGCCGCGCCCGCCGTAGAGGGGAACGATGTCGTTGTAGCAGAAAGAGGTGTATTGGCGGTTGCCGTCCCAGTTGAGTTGCAGGGAGCCGTCGACAAGCTTGCCGCGCGCACAGTTGGACTTGCTCAGTGCACCGAGCACCATGAAAACCCAGGCCACCGACATGATGGCACGCAGGGGTGTCCACCAACGGCCACGGCCAATCTGCGCGAAACGGCCCATGGGGCCGCCCAAGGTTTCCACGACCCCGCGCGCAACCGGCTCCGTTTTTCCGGGTTGCACGCGGTCAGCGGCGTTCGCCCACACAGCGCGACGCTTATCGACGCTCACCTCGCCCCCCTTACTGGACCAGTTCGTCGAGAATCTCACCCAAGCTCGGCGGTGGCTCCGGTGCCGGTTCTGGCGCTTGCGGCGGGGCCGGGGCCGGTGCCGGGGCAGGCGGCGGGGCCGATGCCGCCGGGGCTTGTGGCTCGGGTGCAGCGGACCGCTGCTGCGAAGGCTGGCTGTAGTTGTACGAGGTATCCTGGCTGGAGTAGCCCTTTTGTCCGCCGTAGGTGCCGCCGGAGTAGGGGTCAACTCCCCAGTTGATTGGCTTGGCGTCGGGGAACTGGCCGTATTCTTTGCCGTCGAGCGCGCCGTCGAGCACGCCCTTCCAAATCTGGGCAGGGGCCTGCGCACCGAACATCGTGCCGCCGTAAGAGTTGTAGATGGCCGTGGTGTTGTCGGCTGTACCAACCCACACCGCGACGGAGAGTTCTGGGGTGCCGCCGACCATCCAGGCGTCCTTGGACAGGCCAGTGTTGCCCAGCTGGACGGTACCGGTCTTTGCCGCCGACGGGCGGCCGCCGGCCAGGGCCGCATGGGACCAGCCAGCGACCGGCTGCATCGCCTGGACGACGTTGTCTGCCACCTGGGAGTTCACGCGGCGTTCTTTGTACTCCGGATCAAACTCGTAGAGCACTTCGCCATCGGCGGAGGTGACTTGCTGGACGAAGTGCGTCGGGTGCCACACACCACGGTTAATCAGAGTGGACACACCCGTGGCCATGTCCAGAACGCGGGACTGGTACTGGCCCAGAATGATGCCGTCGAGTGGTTGCTCACCGTGCTCGGTCAACGTTTCCGGGACATTCGGCAGCTGGCGGGCGACACCCAGCGCGTGCGCCATTTCCTTGGTGTCGTTGGTGGTGTCGTCCAGGTCGGACTGAATGCGGATGAAAGAGGTGTTGTAGGAGTTCTTCAGCGCGTCAGCCATGGAGGTCATGCCGCCGCCACCGCCACCGGAGTTGGTGATGTAGGCGCTACCGACGGTGACGGGGGAGGAGTCGTACGGCGCCGACAGCGGGATGCCCTGCTGCAGCGCAGCCGCAAGACCGAAGATCTTGAATGTCGAACCGGTCTGCAGGCCAGCGTCGGCATAGTCCCAACCGGATGGATCGTCGCCACCATAGTAGCCGCGCACTTCACCGTTCTTCGGGTCGATCGCCACGACACCGGTACGGGCATCCTCCTGCAGCGTCGCCATTTGCGTCTCAGCCGTATCGAGGATCTGCTGCTGGACATGCGGGTCGATGGTGGTCTTGATCTGCAGGCCGCGGTTGGTCACGTCCGCCTCAGAAATACCGATCTGCTCGAGCTCCCTGATCACCTGGTTCTTGATCAGACCGTTCGGGCCGGTGGCCTCCGTGTAGGCGGAGTACGTCTCCGGGTCGCGCGTGTCCGGGAACTGGGCCCCGGCGCGTTCGTCCGCGCTGAGCCAGCCCTGATCCACCATGCCGTCGAGCACGTAGTCCCAGCGGTTCTGCGCCTCGTCCGGGTTGTTCCACGGGTCAAGCTGGCTGGGCAGCTGAATCAGGCCAGCAAGCAAAGCGCCCTCTTCGACCGACAGTTCTGCGGCTGGTTTGCTGAAGTAGGCGTGGGCGGCGGCTTCGATACCGTAGGCGTTGCGGCCGAAGTAAATGGTGTTCAGGTATCCGGTGAGGATCTCTTCCTTGGACCAGTTCCTGGTCATCTTGATGGAGTAGACCAGCTCATTGAACTTACGGGTATAAGAACGCTCATTACCCACGATGGTGTTCTTGACGTACTGCTGGGTGATTGTTGAACCACCACCAGCAGAGTCATTACCCGTCAGCTGGCCGAGCAAGGCGCGGCCGAAACCGGTGAAGGAGAATCCGGAGTTGTCCCAGAAGTCGCGGTCCTCAGCGGCGAAGACAGCGTTCTGCACATGCTCCGGCACTTGGTCCAACGCGATCTGCTCACGGTTGCCTTCCGGCGGGACAAGGCGGGCCAGCTCTTTCTGGCCGTCGTTGTAGAAGATGGTGGAGATCTGGGGGGTGTCAATCTCGCCCGGCTGAGGCAGGTCCGCCTTGGCGTAGTTGACACCGAAGATCGTCAGCGGCACAAGCAGAAGCAACACAACGGCCAACGCCAGGGCTGCCAGCCACTGCCCGCGGCGACGCTTCTTCTTGGTCACACGGGTGCTGGAGTCTTTCTCGGACGGCTTCGTGCCCGTCTTAGCGCCGGCCTTACTACTCGCCTTATCTGCCGTCGCCTTATCGGCCGACATCTTCTGCGTCGGCTTCTTGGGCTCCGGCTTCTTACCGGTGGATTCAGTGTCTCGTGCCAATGGGGTGTCCCTGCCTAATCTTTAAACCTCTAGGACAGGGTACTTGCTCAACCAACAAAACACCCAGTATCCCCCCGTCTTCATTCGCGATTCACAGCTCGGGGACGGCCTGGGATTCGGTCAGCAAGTGGTTCCAACCGCAGCGCTCGCAGACCTCCACGCGGTGAACGGTGACGGGGCCGACCTCTGCGACTATGCCGTCAATCTCATCAATACTGCGTGCTGTTCCGGAGCGGCGACCCACGTTATCCCCGTAAATCCACAGGACATCCCGCATCACTGCTTCGCAGATAGGACACGGTCGGGCAGAGTCGACTCCGTGGTGTCGGCCGGCGGCCTTGAGGAGAAAATCGGCGTCGCAAAGCTCCTCGCGCTGCACGCGACCAGCCTGAAAGTCGCGCAGCACCGCGCGCCGCTCCCACTCGTGCGAGACCTCTCCTTCGAAACGGAACATTACGCTGAGTTTATCCGTCCCCACCGGCGGCGAAAATGTGACAGAGACAACAACCTTGAGGACGATCGGATATTCGTTTGTTTGTACAACTACCTCTACACTCGAGCGCATGTCACAAATTAATCCCGAAGACGCCTATGCAATCGCAAAGGATGTCCGCCCTTTTCTCACCAAGCTTTACGTCGCTTATTTCCGCATTTCCGAGCAGTCTGACCTGACCGGGCCGCAGCTTTCCATTTTGGAACGGCTCATCGAGTCCGGCCCGATGCGCATTAGTCAGCTCGCCGCCGACGAGGGAATCCGCATGCCGACGGCATCGAATACCCTGCACCAGCTGGAACAGCGCAACCTCATCCATCGCGTGCGCGACGAGAACGACCGCCGCGGTGTGCGTGTGGAGATGACCGATACAGGCATTAAGGAATACGAGCGCGTCTCCGACGAGCGCGTGAAGTACGTCGCGGAGATGATTGGCACGCTTGACAACGAGCTGCTTCCGCTGCTCCAGCAAGCCTCGCGCATCCTGGGCCCATTGGCCGACAGCTACAACACCGGCAACGTCGAGTAGCCGAACAGGCGCAACGGCGCGCGACACCCCCTCGCAGACATGTAAAGTTAGGGAACCGTTAGTATTCCGTTAACGGTATCCCTTTCTTTCGCGCGCCATTATGAATCCTTTACCCCTCACTCCTGAGCTCCTAACCTCTGTCGGTCCGGAGCGCCCTTTGCGCATCGCTGTGGGCTGGGATCAATCCGGGGAAGAGGCGGTGCACTTCGCTGGCTGGCTTGCGCGCACCATGCCTGCACAGATCCGGGTGATTTCCACCGAGAAGCAGCCCTGGTCGCATCTGCGCAACAAGACCAGCAAGAAGTACAAGAAGTGGCTTAAAGAGATTGAGGAGAAGCGCAGCGGTGCAATCCGGGAAGCGCTCAAGGAACACGTCCCGCGCGGTGCGTGGGACGAGGACTACGCAGTATTCCGCGACGGCTCCCCGCGCTACGAGCTGCTCACGCAAGAGGTCGAGCGTTTTCACGCCGATCTTGTTCTAGTCGGTTCCAAACCGAAGGCAGCCAAAGGACGGTTCAAGGCCACGTCCACCGCGGACGCGCTCATGCACTCGTCGCCGGTCTCCGTCGGGTTGGCGCCGCGCGCGGTGAAGTTGTCGAAGAAGGGCATCACGCGGGTCAACTTCGCGTTCCTCGATGAGAACGATGAAGCCGCGAACACCGGCATTGCCAGCGCCGCCGCCATCGCGATGATCCTCGACGTCGATCTGCGCATCATGGCGTTCTCCCCGGAGGAAACCTACGACTACAACGAGCAGATCGCACCCCACCGCGCGTTTATCGACGAATGGAACGAGACATCCTTGGCCCTCCTCGACCGGGCCCGTGATGTCGTCTCGGACATGGCCGAGAAGCTCGGCGTGCAGGGCCTGAAGAACTTCGAAGTGGAAACCCGGGTCAGCGCCGGCGACGGCTGGGACACCGTGGTGGACTCGCAGAAGTGGAAGAAGGGCGACGTGCTCTTCCTCGCGTCCCGGCCGGCCACAACCAACTGTGTTTTCGCTGGTCCGCGCGCGACCGACTTCTTGGAGCACGCTCCCGTGCCCGTCGTGATTTTTCCGCAGCGCTAGCAGGGGAGTCTAGGGTGGAGACTATGCCTAGTATGCCCTCTGACCGCCCGGACCACCCGGAGAATGACCTGCATGGAGCGGCCGACTACTACAACAAGGTGCGCCCGGAACCGCGCTCTTTCGATGAGCTTGCAAGCGAACCCGATCCCGCCCAGCTCAACGAGCGCAACCAGGCGTCCACCCGCCAAGCCATCTGGTTCGGTGTCGCAGCAGTTGCAGGCACGTTCCTGATTGCGGGGATTCTGGCGCTGATCTTCCGCCTCGTCGGCGGTCCGTTGTGCGAAGCGGGGGAGGCCACGTGGCTGTGTTCCCAAGCCGCCCGCACGTGGTGGGCCGCCCTGAGCTCCATCTACCCAGTCGTCGCTCTGCTCAGCTGCGCGGTGATCATGGTGCGCAAGCTCAACCGTTATGAGCGATGGATGCCGTGGATGGGCGTGTTCTGGCTACCGCTGGTCCCGTTCACCATGCTGTGGCTCACGGTGACGGTTGGCATGCTCGCCGCCGATTACGCGCCCTGAGAGCACTCCGCACAGTACGGGTTCTCCGCCCGGCACGCTTCGCAGCTCAAGTACTGCTGCCGGCACTCCGGCTCATTCGCGCAGTTGTAGTGCTGGTTCGTCGGCGCGCCGCAGTGCACGCAGTGGCCGAGCTGCACAAACTCCGGGTCATCGTCCGCACCCGCGCCGAACTCTGTGTGCATGCGCTTGTCGAACACGTAGAGCGAGCCTTCCCACAGACCCGAGTTTCCGTACTTCTCCCCGTAGCGCACGATGCCGCCGTCGATTTGGTAGACCTCTTCGAACCCGCGGTTCTTCATCAGCGACGAGAGGATTTCGCAGCGAATTCCGCCCGTGCAGTAGGACACGACTGGTTTGTCCTTCATCCAGTCGTATTTGCCTGACTCGAGCTCCGCGATGAAATCGTGGGTGGTCTCCACATCGGGCACGACAGCGCCTTTGAACTTGCCGATCTCCGCTTCGTACGCGTTGCGGCCGTCAAAGAACACGACATCGTCGCCACGCTTTTCGACGAGCTCATTGACCTCCTCCGGCTTCAAGTGCGTGCCTCCGCCGACGACCCCGTTGTCGTCGACACGCAATTCCTCGGGCACGCCGAAGGTGACAATTTCGTCGCGCACCTTGACCGACAGTTTGGGGAAGTCCTCCTTGCCGCCCTCGGACCACTTGAACTCGATGCCGCGGAAGTATTCCTTGGTTTTTCGCACGTACGCTTTGCACGCGTTCATGTCCCCGCCGACGGTTCCGTTGATGCCGTCAGGGGAGATGATGATCCGGCCGTTGAGGCCCAGCCCTTCGCACAGGTCGCGCTGCCAGAGCCGGATTGCCTCCGGGTCCGGGATCGGGCGGAACTGGTAGTAGAGCAGGATTTTGCTGGTCACACCACTAGTGTATGGAGTCAGCAGTGCAGGGAGAAATCACCCCGCCGGGTTATGTCGCCAGATCAGCTTCGTACCACAGCACAACGATCTGCGTCCTGTCACGCAGGTCCATGCGCGAGAGGATTCGCGAGACGGTCTTCTTCACACTGTCCGGCTGAATGGTGAGGTGCTCGGCGATCTCGGCATTGTTCATGCCCCGGGCAACGAGGCTAGCTACTTCAAACTCTCGCGCAGACAAGGCCTCAAACGCTTCTCGTGCTCGGGCTTGGCGGCCCTGCGTTGGCCTGTGCGGCCGCTGACGGACCAGCTCCGCAGTGATCCTGGGGGTGAGAATCGCGTCGCCGTGCGCCACTGCTGACACTGCTCGATGCAGCTCATCAGCCCGAACATCTTTCAGAAGGTAACCAGTCGCGCCCGCATCCAACGCGCCGAAAGCGTAGTCGTCCTCGTCGTAGGTTGTCATCACCAATACCTTGATCCCCGGGTAGTGGCTCGTGATCTGCCTTGTGGCCTCAATGCCGTTCATCACCGGCATCCTGATATCCATGAGAACGACATGGGGCAATCGCTTCCCCTCTGACCTGCATTCAGCCAACCATTCGATCGCTTCCTTCCCGTTCTCCACACAGGCAACGACCTCCATGTCCGGGAACCGGTCGACCATGAGGCTCAGCCCCATCCTCGCGGGCCGCTGATCATCGACTATGAGCACCCTCGTGCGCGTGGCGCTCATTGAAGATCACCGCCCTGAAGTGGAAGGGTGGCATGCACCCTCCATCCGTCCTCAGACCAGCCGGCATTGAAGGTTCCGCCTGCCTGCTGGACACGCTTCGCCAGACCCTCCAGCCCGACCCCCGGGGCATGGGGTGATGACTGCTCGGTTCCATTGTCCGTGAGTGTCACCTCGACGCCGCGTGGAGTGGATGCGAAAGTGATGGCCACCGCTGTGGCACCCCGGGCATGTTGCATGACGTTCGTCAGGCTTTCTCGCACCACCCGATAAAGAGTGTCGTGAATGCGTCGATCCTCGGGACGCGGTCCTTCTTCCGTCACCGAAATGTCCAAGCCAGTGGAACGAACGTTGTCGATCAGTTGGGATATGTCCTCCCACGTTCGCGCGCTTTCCTGCGCATCCAGCACGTCATGTTCTGCGGTTCCTGCGGACTTGATGGCACGGATAGCAGTCCGTGTTTCCCCGAGTGCTTCCCGAGCTAACTCGTTGACCAGGTCTACAACCCCATCGATTTGCTCGTTCCCGGACTGGTTCGAGATTCCTTCGGCGAGAGTGATGATGCCCGTGAGGTTGTGGCCCACGCTGTCATGCAAATTGGAGGCCACCCGAGACACCGATTCGGCTTTTCGCTGTCTCGCGGCAGCCTCGCGTTCGCGTTGTTCGGCCGCGAGGCGCCTGTCCCGCTCGGCCACTGAATTCAATCGCCCGCGGGCGTACGCCGCCAATGCAACCGCAATACCCAGGTGCAGTAGGACAAGCACCGTTGCTTCGAGTTGAGGGCCGCGCCCAGAGTGCACCCCAGAAGAGCTGACGAGTGAACTAACCACAGCCATCGTGATCCCGATGAGCACATTGCGAGGCCTGTCCCTGAGCACAACGCTTGCGGCGCAGCTCAAAAACGGGACCAACGAATACGCTCCGGAACCAGCTGGTGTCTCTCCAAGAGCGAACATCACCGACTGCCCCGCGAGCGCATACAGCGGCCAGCGGCGCCGCGACAGAAGAAGTGCGAACTGCACGGCGGTCACCAGCGCCCAGATCGCCCTCGAGTCGAAGAAGGGCTTTCCGAACACGGTCAGCATGAGCTGGAAGCCCAAACCGGCCAGTGCACCCAGCCACAGCGTCTCGGTAGAAGAGTGCCACGCCTCCAGGAGCTTGTCCATAAAAGTCCTGGGGGACTTCAGTTCATTCCTATTTGCGTCGTTCACAAACATGGCTTTCTCGGGCATTGCTGGATCGTAGGGTTCCCGACTAACTCGCGCTGACCAACCGCCTGCGTGTCAACAGGATGAACACCCCTGACCACACTAACGCGATGAGCACCTTCAACAGCACCATCACCGGCGTTGAGGTCCCTGCTTCACGCACCAACGCAGTGGAAATGAGCTGGGTGGTCGGAAGCATCGATTCGATCGTGGTGGAGGAAACGGCCACTTGCTCAAAGACCGCCAACGCCATGGAGGTCACGGTGAGCGCTATCCCGGCCGAGATCGTGCTGGCTGTGCCACGCAGGAATGCGCTGACCCACATGTAGAAGCTTCCTACCGCGAACACGCCGAAGGCGGTCGCCGCGGCGTAAACAACGAGGTTGCCGAACTGCGGAATCGAACTGTACCCCTGCCAGAACCCGAACGTGAGAATGACAACGATGTGGATGGCGGCGAGGATGACGCTGATCAGGCCTAGAGCCGCCACTTTTTCCCTCAAGAGTAAGGATGCCCCGCGCGGTTGACTGCGCAACCACTGCACGTTTCCACGTTGGTGCTCAGGGGCCATGACCAGCGCTGCACAGCTGGCGACGAGAATGGGTAGCAAGATGCCGAAATAGAGCCCACCAAGGTTGCTCCACACTGAGGTCACCGCAGATGAAGGATCATCCTGCCACATCGTGTCGGGGACCATGTGCTGTCCGAAGATGATGGCGCCGACGAAGAGAAGACCTGTCGCAGCCACGACGATGAGGGCGTTGGGTGATTTCTTGAGGCCGATCAGGCTGTTAGTCATTGTGAACCCTCCTCGGGAAGAACGCGATTGAGACAGCGCAAACGATGACCGTGACAGCGAGCACGATGATGGGGAGTGCGACGGAGAAAGTCACGTCATGAATCCCGTCCTGGTTGATCCTCGCCGGAGTCAATGCACCTGCGAAGGTGAATGGTGTCAGTGCCGCTGCGTGTTGCGGCAAGAAGTGCCCGGCTGACCCCAGCAATGCTCCGCCGAGCGACAGGGCCAGGACAAACCCTTGGCCCCGTTTCATCAACGCAATGTTGAGGAATGCAGGCACGAGGCAGACGATTTCCGCTGCCAGCGCGAAGAGCACTATGACCACAGAATTACCTGGAGGAGTGATCCCTACGGCTCGCCCGGCAATGACCGTGCTCGCAGTAATGGCCAGCAGACCGCACAATCCCGCGGCCAGGGCCCACAGTGCCTTCGCAAACCCGATTTCCGGCAGTGCGATGCCGAGGCTTTGCGCACGTGACGTCATGTTGGTGTTCTTATCTTCTCCCACCAGAATGAGGACGCTCGAGCCGATAAGCAGCGGCAGCATGAGCCCGCCGAGCTGAACCAGGTTGATTATCGCAGCCCGATCGTCCGAACCGGAGTTGAACATGGTCGCGACGGCCCACAACCCGAACAGAGCCACAACACCTATTGGCAGCAGCACGCTCGGTTTGCGCCGGTACTTCGACGGTTCCAGACCTGCCATCTGAAACGCCTTGGGGGTGACCCCCACGCTCTTCATCGCAGACATTATTTGCTCCCCACCTCGACATAGTCTTCCTCGGTGATCTCAAGGAAGGAGTCCTCCAACGTCCGCTCATTCACGCTGACCGACGCGATCTGCACACCCTGCCCAACGAGCCAGCTGACTAGCTGAGCAGTCTGGCTACGGCCGTGGTACGGCAAAGAGAAGCGCTCATGCGTGACAGCAGTGAAGGGGATGTTGCCCAGCGATAACACCTCGGTCGTCGCGGCACCGTCCATCGTGTCGAGGAGCAAGGATGGCGTGCCAGAAAGGTCGTGCAGATTGCCTTCGTAGCGCATGCGTCCTTGGTGGATGATCCCCACCGTGTCGGCGAGCTGCTCAATCTCCGAAAGAATGTGGCTGGAAACAACGACAGTCTTTCCCAGCTCTCTGGAGAAATAGCGGATGAGGTTGCGCATTTCCCGGATTCCTTCCGGGTCTAGGCCGTTCGTTGGCTCGTCGAGAAGCAGAAGCTCAGGGTCGCCGACAAGCGCAAGCGCAATACCGAGCCGCTGCTTCATCCCCAGCGAGTATTCTCCCGCTTTCTTGTTGGCTGCTTGCGAGCTCAGACCAACGAGGCCGAGAAGCTGGGTGTCCTGCGCCGTACTTTCCCGAAGTTTGCTGATGTAGCGGATATTTTCTGCCCCAGTGAGGTTCGGGTAGAAGGAAGGTTCTTCAATCAAACTTCCCACGCGGTCAAGGTACGACGCTGCGCCTGGGTCGATGATCCTGCCTTGAAAAGCAATCTGTCCCGATGCCGGTTTCAGAAGCCCGAGCAGAATCTTCATGACGGTGCTCTTACCAGCACCGTTTCTGCCAAGGAACCCATAGACCTGCCCGTGCGGGACTCTCATGGTCAGATCCTGGATGACTGGCGTATCGCCGTAGGAATAGTTCAAACCCGCTGCTTCCAGCTCGAAGGGCGTACTCATGTCCTGCCACCTGCCTTTTCCTCTCGTCGGATGCGGTTTCCACTTCCGACGATTCCAGCGGTGCAGAGGATGCGACAGAGAAAACGCGAGATTGTCCCCTCAGGGGGACAGGCATGTTAACGTCGGTGGTACAGGGCTTTGCGCCAGTACTCCGGCTCCGTTGTCGCCAGCACACCGAGTGAGCGGAAGATCCCCTCATCCACCGAGCCCAGGATGGTGGTGATGTGGGCATCGCAACCGCGCAGCGACTGCAGCTGCTCCAGCGCGAGCCGGGCGTTGTCGTCTTCCGAGGCGGAAGCGGACAGCGCGATGAGCACCTCGTCAGTGTGCAGGCGAGGGTTGCGCGAGCCAAGGTACGTCGTCTTCAGCGTCTGGATCGGCTCGATCGAGTCGGGGGAGAGCAGGTGCACTTCGTCGTCAATGCCGGCGAGCTTTTTCAGGGCGTTGAGCAGCACGGCTGCCGATGGTCCGAGCAGGTCAGAGGTCTTGCCGGTGACGATGGAACCGTCGGGAAGCTCCAGCGCCGCGCCGGGATTGCCCGTGGTGTCAGCAATCGCGAGCGCCGGGCCGACGACCGGGCGGTCTTCCACAGTCAGCCCTGCCTTGCGCATGACATTCGCGGCGCGCTCCGGCACGTTCTCAGCCACATCACCCCGGCGCGCGTCGACCTGAGCGGCAAGGAAGCGACGGATGATCTCCTGGTTGGCGGCGTACCGGCAGGCGGCGTCGTCGGAGATGCCGTAGCCTGCCATGTTCACGCCCATGTCGGTGGGGGACTGGTACGGCTGCGTCCCCGTCGCCTCGAGCAGCAACGCTTTGAGCAGAGGGAACGCGTCAACATCACGGTTGTAGCTGGAAACCTGCTCACCGTACGCGGCCAGGTGGTACTGGTCGATGACGTTGATGTCGTCGAGGTCGACCGTCGCTGCCTCATAGGCCAGGTTGATCGGGTGCTCGAGCGGCAGATTCCAGATAGGGAATGTCTCGAACTTTGCGTAGCCAGCGGAAATGCCGCGCCTGTTGTCGGCATACACCTGGCTGAGGCAGGTGGCCATCTTGCCAGATCCCGGGCCCGGCGCGGTCATGACCACCACGTCGCGGGTGGTCTCCACGTAGTCGTTGCGGCCGAAGCCCTCCTCCGAGACGATCCGCGAAATGTCATTCGGGTACCCGGGAATCACGCGGTGCAGATTGACCGTCAACCCCAGTTTCTCCAGCTTGTCCCGGAAGGCATCGGCTTGGTCAGGGCCGCTTTCGTACTGGGTGATCACGACGTTGTCCACGAGGAAGTTGCGCTCGCGGAAGCCGTCGATAAGCCTTAAAACCTCGTCCTCGTAGGTGATGCCGATGTCCGCGCGGACCTTTTGCCGGACCAGGTCAGGCGCGGCGACGCAGACGACGATCTCCACTTCGTCCTTGATCGCTTCGAGCATGGCGATCTTGTTGTCCGGGGTGAACCCGGGCAGGACGCGGGAGGCATGGTGGTCGTCGAAAAGCTTGCCGCCCATCTCGAGGTAGAGCTTTCCGCCGATTGCTTCACGACGCTTCGAAATCTGCTCCGACTGCATCGCAATGTACTTGTCGCGGTCGAATCCGACTGTGTACCCCATGTGCCCTCCTTAGCGCCGCACCCTAAAGAGAATACATAGAGCCCTGGGGAATCTTGTTCACGCAAGCCGAGTGAATACAATGTATTCATGGCCACGATGACAATCCGCATGAACGCAGAGGACGCCGAGCTGGTCCGCAAGTTCGCGAGCTTCTCCGGCGTCACGATCTCCGATTTCGCCCGCTCCGCCATTCTTGAAAAGATCGAAGATACTTATGACCTGCAGGAACTACGTGAGGCGATCGCCGACGATTCCGGCGAGCGCTTCACCATCGACGACGTGCTCACCGAGCTGCGCTAACGCTTCAAATGTCCTACAAAGTCGAACTCACCGCCAAGGCCCGTAAACAGCTCAAGAAGATGGACCGATTCGACGCCCGAATTCTTGCTACCTGGATCAAGAACAACCTCGACGGCTGCGCTGACCCGCGCGCATTCGGCAAATCATTGACAGCGAACCGCTCCGGGGAATGGCGCTACCGAGTTGGCTCTTACCGGATTCTCGCACTCATTAAGGACGAAACAGTCACCATTGAGGTCTTCACCGTCGGCCACAGAAGCGTGGTCTACGGAGACTAGAACGCCGCCACCGAAACGGTAGCGGCGCTAGCAATCGGATCTAGACCCGATTAATCAACCCCGTGGGCGGCCTTGAACTCGCGGCGCTTCGCGTGCAGGATCGGCTCGGTGTAGCCAGCCGGGGACTCGGTGCCCTTGAAGATCAGGTCCTTCGCGGCCTGGAAGCCGATAGAAGCGTCGTAATCGGCGGCCATCGGCAGGTAGTTGGCGTCCCCGGCGTTCTGCTCGTCGACCTTCTTCGCCATGCGCTCGAGAGACTCCACGACCTGTTCCTCGGTGATGACACCGTGGACCAGCCAGTTCGCAAGGAGCTGGGAAGAAATGCGCAGGGTGGCGCGGTCCTCCATGAGGTCCACGTCGTGGATGTCCGGCACCTTCGAGCAACCGACGCCCTGCTCAACCCAGCGGACCACGTAGCCCAGGATGGACTGGCAGTTGTTGTCCAGCTCCTGCTGCTTCTCCTCGTCGGACCAGGTGTCGCCGCCCGTGTTGACCGGAACGGTAAGCAGGTCAGCGTAGGCGTCGCGGCGGCCAGCGGCGCGCAGCTCGTCCTGCACCTCGTGGACATTGACCTGGTGGTAGTGGGTAGCGTGCAGGGTCGCACCGGTCGGGGAGGGGACCCAAGCGGTGTTGGCACCCTCGCGCGGCTGGCCGATCTTCTTCTCCAGCATCGCGGCCATATGCTCGGTCTCTGCCCACATGCCCTTACCGATCTGTGCGCGGCCCGGCAGGTCATGCGCCAGACCTGCGTCGACGTTGTGGTTCTCGTACGCGAGCTTCCACGGCGCGGTCTGCAGGTCCGCCTTTCGGACCATCGGGCCGGCCTGCATGGAGGTGTGGATCTCATCGCCGGTGCGGTCCAGGAAGCCGGTGTTGATGAACACCAGGCGGTCCGCGGCCTCCATGATGCAAGCGTCCAGGTTGACGGAGGTGCGGCGCTCCTCGTCCATGACACCGACCTTGACGGTGTTCTTCGGCAGGTTCAGGATCTCCTCGACGCGGTCGAAGATCTCGTTAGTGAAAGCGACCTCTTCCGGGCCGTGCTGCTTCGGCTTCACCACGTACACAGAACCCGTCCGGGAGTTACCGTGCGCGTTGTCCTTGCGCAGGCCCGGGATAGCGGAGGCAACAGTGATGATGCCGTCGAGCAGGCCCTCCGGGACTTCCTCGCCGTTAAAGAGAATGGCCGGGGTGGTCATCAGGTGGCCCACATTGCGGCACAGCATCATGGCGCGGCCGTGCAGGGTGGCCTCGGAGCCGTCCTTCGCGGTATAGGTCAGGTCGTCTTCCTGCTTGCGCTCGAAGGACTTGTCGCCCTTAGCGACAGTCTCAGAGATGTCGCCGCGGTTGAGACCGAACCAGGTCTGGTAAGCAGCGGCCTTGTCAGCACCGTCGACAGCGGCGGCAGAGTCCTCGAAGTCCATGATGGCGGTCACGGCGGACTCGAGCACGACGTCAGCAACACCAGCGCGGTCGGTCTTGCCCACCGGGTGCTCGCGGTCGAGCTGAATGATGATGTGCAGGCCATTGTGGCGCAGCACGATGCCGGTCGGAGCAGACTGCTCACCCTGGTAGCCGATGTATACCTCCGGCTCCTTCAGGGAGACCTCGTTGCCGTCAGCGGTGATCTTCAGTTCGCCGGACTCGGTGATTTCGTAGGAGTCGACCTCGGCGTGGGATGCGCCCTCGAGCGGCACAGCCTCATCGAGGAAGTTTCGGGACCACTCGATCACGCGGTCGCCGCGAACCGGGTTGTACCCCTTGCCTGGCTCGGCACCACCGTCGGTCGGGATGGCATCGGTGCCGTACAGCGCGTCGTAGAGCGAACCGTAGCGCGCGTTCGCGGCGTTGATGGCAAAGCGAGCATTCGTAATCGGCACCACCAGCTGCGGGCCGGCGACGTTAGCGAACTCGTCGTCGACGTTCTCGGTGCGGATTGCACCGTCAGTCGGCTGGTCGACGATGTAGCCGATGGAACGCAGGAACTCCTCGTGCTCCTTCGGGTCCGGCTGGCCCGGGTTCTCGCGGTAGTAGTCATCCATGGTGGCCTGCAGCTCGTCGCGGCGGGCCAGCAACGACTTGTTCTTCGGAGCCAGGTCCGCGAAGTACTGCGCGACATCGGCCCAGAACTTCTCCGCGTCCAGGTTCGTTTCGGGCTTGATCTCCGGCAGCAGAGTGTCGTTGACAAAGTCATAGAGCGGGCGGGCCACCTGCAGGCCAGCTACCTCGACGCGCTCCGTGCGGTCCTCGAATTGCGGCGTAGTCATAGGGCAGAGATCCTTTCAGCCAAGTAGACAGAAGATGTATGGCACCAGTCTAGGTTGCCTTAAATTGTTGCGTGCGCATTATGCGAAACATTAAGTGATTGCTGTCACGCTACCCCCGAAATTGTTAGTCAAAAGTCGGACGACTGTCAGGCTGGTCGCGCACGTCGATAAGCAAAAAGCTCTCAAGCTGCGACTTTCCCGTCATCCTGACCCCCGAGCCACGCCGCTAACCAACGCAAACCACGCCCCGTATTGACGGACTAGTGAGCGGATGGTGATACTAGTCGTTGAACGCCAACAGCGTGGCTCACTTCACTTTCGCTGGGTGAGCGGCTTCAAACAACAGATCCCATAGAAAGGGGACAGGTATATGACCACCACAGGACAGGCTCGTACCGCTGAGGAAATCCAGAAGGATTGGGACGAGAACCCCCGCTGGAAGGGCATCACCCGCGACTACACCGCACAGCAGGTTGCTGACCTGCAGGGCAACGTCGTCGAGGAGCAGACCCTCGCTCGCCGCGGTGCTGAGATCCTTTGGGACGGCATCACCAAGGGCGACGGCTCCTACATCCACGCCCTGGGTGCCCTGACCGGTAACCAGGCCGTTCAGCAGGTCCGTGCAGGCCTGCAGGCTGTGTACCTCTCCGGCTGGCAGGTCGCAGGTGACGCCAACCTCTCCGGCAACACCTACCCGGACCAGTCCCTGTACCCGGCTAACTCCGTGCCGAACGTTGTCCGCCGCATCAACAACGCCCTGACCCGCGCTGACCAGATCTCCCGCGTCGAGGGCGACACCTCCGTGGACAACTGGCTCGTCCCGATCGTCGCTGACGGTGAGGCTGGCTTCGGTGGCGCACTGAACGTTTACGAGCTGCAGCGCGCAATGATCCAGGCTGGTGCCGCTGGTACCCACTGGGAAGACCAGCTCGCTTCCGAGAAGAAGTGCGGCCACCTGGGCGGAAAGGTCCTCATCCCGACCCAGCAGCACATCCGCACCCTGTCGTCTGCCCGCCTGGCTGCAGACGTCATGAACGTCCCGACCGTGGTCATCGGCCGCACCGACGCTGAGGCTGCAACCCTGCTGACCTCCGACGTTGACGAGCGCGACGCGAAGTTCCTCACCGGCGAGCGTTCCGCAGAGGGCTACTACTACGTCCAGAACGGCGTTGAGCCCTGCATCGCGCGCGCAAAGTCCTACGCTCCGTACGCTGACATGATCTGGATGGAGACCGGTACCCCGGACCTCGAGCTGGCGAAGAAGTTCGCTGACGGCGTCCACGAGGAGTTCCCGGACCAGCTGCTGGCCTACAACTGCTCCCCGTCCTTCAACTGGTCCTCCCACCTGGACGAGGAAGAGATCGCCAAGTTCCAGAAGGAGCTGGGCAAGATGGGCTTCACCTTCCAGTTCATCACCCTGGCTGGCTTCCACGCCCTCAACTACTCCATGTTCGACCTGGCCTACGGCTACGCTCGCGAGGGCATGCCGGCCTTCGTCGACCTGCAGAACCGCGAGTTCCAGGCAGCATCCGACCGCGGCTTCACTGCTGTGAAGCACCAGCGCGAGGTCGGTGCCGGCTACTTCGACCGCGTTGCCACCACCGTCGACCCGAACTCCTCCACCACCGCCCTGAAGGGCTCCACCGAGGAGGGCCAGTTCTAAGCTGAATGCTTGAACGGACTAAACCCGCACTGCCGCTGCGCAGTGCGGGTTCTTCGTTGCGCGGGCGCGCTGCAAAAGATGACAAACTCGGTTTCGATTTAGTCACCCACATCACCTTGACCTGCGACGACAGTTCCAGACAGAAATCCGGTTTGTCATCTTTTGCAGGATGACAGCGCGTAAACTCGTAAACCAGAACCCACCAACCCGAAGGAGCATCCCGCCATGACTGACTCGAGCATCCAGTTCATCGCTACCGCTGACATCGCCGACATCCACGACAAGGATGTGCGCAGCTGCGACATCCAGTTCCGCAACTTGGGCGGGAGGATCGAGTTCTGCGGTGAGATCCACACGATTTCGTGCTTCCAGGACAACGGCCTGGTCAAGAAGACGCTGAACTCCCCCGGTGAGGGCAAGGTCCTCGTGGTGGACGGTCACGCGTCGATGCACACTGCTCTGATGGGCGACATGATCGCTGAGGCTGGTGTCAACAACGGCTGGGCCGGCGTGATCATCAACGGCCCGATCCGCGACTCCGCAGAGGTGGCCAAGATGGAGTTCGGCTGCAAGGCTCTGGGCACCAACCCGCGCAAGTCCAACAAGGACGGCGTCGGCGAGGAGAACATCGTGCTCCGCCTGGGCGGCATTGACTTCATCCCCGGCCAGTACGTCTACGCGGACTCGGACGGCGTCGTCGTTTCGGAGAACCCGGTGGAGCCCAAGTAAACTCTGCTTAATGCCCGAAGGTCACGTTCTCCACCGTCTCGCCCGCGAACTCAACGCGAATTTCCGCAGCGCCCCGGTGGAGGTGACCAGCCCGCAGGGGCGCTTCACGGAAGCGTCGCTTATCGACGGCTCACGTCTCACCCGCGCCACCGCCCACGGCAAGCACCTCTTCGTGGACTTTGACGCGCCCCACGTCGAGCACGTGGTCTACATTCACCTGGGCCTGATCGGCTCGTTGCGTTTCGAGCCCGCCGAGGACAACTGGGGCCAGATCCGTCTTCACATCTCCAATGGAGAAATCGCGGCTAACCTGCGCGGACCGCAGTTCTGCAAGCTGCTTACCGATGAGCAAGTCGACGCGATCATCGCCCGCTCTGGCTTCGATCCGATCGTGGAGGCAACCCCTCCGGACGCGCTCTATGAGAAAATCCACCGATCAAAGCGCTCCATCGGTTCGCTTCTGATGGACCAGAAGCTCTTCGCCGGTGTGGGCAACATCTACCGTGCGGAGGTGCTCTTCCGGCAAGGCATCGATCCGACGGTCCCCGGGACGCTATTGAGCCGCGCTCAGTTTGACGCGATCTGGACCGATCTTGTCGAGCTCATGGCCTACGGTGTCGACAACGGGCGCATCGACACCGTCCGCCTCGACCACACCCCGGAAGCCATGGGGCGCGATCCACGCAAGGACGACCATGGCGGAGAGGTGTACGTCTACCGCCGGGCGGGCGACCCGTGCTACATCTGCGGCACACCCATCGAGATGAAGGTGAGCGAGGGCCGGAAACTCTACTGGTGCCCGGGCTGCCAGTAACTTAGAAACCGGTCTTGAACTGCGTCACCACTGGAGCTAGCGTCGGTTTCATGAGGCTCACGATCCGGCTCGATGAAGAGGTCTACACCGCCGCCCGCGCTATTGCAGCTGAGAAAGGCACCAGCGTGGGTGAAGCGGTCAATGATCTTGCACGCGCCGGATTGCCCCGAAGAGATAGTGCAGTGGACTATATCCCCATGTCGCAGCCGATGGGAATGAAGGTCGAGTGCATCAAAGTTAGTGAGATCTTGGATCTGGAAGATCGCGAAAGACTCGGCCGGCGCGTGCAATGATCATCGATGCAAACGTGCTTATCTACGCGTCTGATGAGAACGCGACGCATTTCGCTGAAGCCTCGTCATGGCTTGATGGTGCTCTGCGCAACACTGAACGGGTCGGCTTCCCGTGGATTTGCTTGCTGGCGTTTCAAAGAATCACCACGAACCCTGCACTGTTCGCTATGCCTCTCACACCTTCTCGCGCGAGTGACTACATCGAAAACTGGTTGAAACACCCGAACTCCTGGGTGCCCCAACCTGGTCCTCAGCACGCGAGTATCCTGCGCACCCTCACCGTCGACAGTGACGCCCGTGGGGCCCTTGTCACCGATGCTCATCTTGCCGCTCTCGCTATCGAGCACGGCACCTCCATCTGCTCTTTCGATAGCGACTTTGCTCGCTTTCAGGGCCTGCGTTGGTTTTCTCCACTCGACGCGCAAGACACGTAACGCACCTACGCTGGGGTGCATGCTGCACGCTTACACAGCCGAACAGATCCGCGCGGCAGAGCGCCCGCTTCTCGACGCGCAACGCGAACCCGACGAACTCATGAAATCGGCGGCCCACGCCGTCTTCCTGGCGGCAGAAACAATGCTGACCTGGCCGGACTTCTTGGAACACTACCGCGAGAACCCCCGCATTGTGCTCTTGGTGGGCAAGGGCGGCAACGGCGGCGACGCTCTCTATGCCGGTGCTGAACTGGCACTTGCCGGCCACAAAGTGGACGCCTGGCTGGCGTGGGGGAGCGCCCACGAACCTGCCTTGGAGGCCTTCCGCAACGCCGGCGGCACCGTCCTTGATAGTGCCCCGATGCAGGAGCAGAACTACCGCCTCGCCATCGACGGGCTCACTGGCCTCGGTGGCGCGGGCAGCCTGGGCGAGGAGGTCAAGCAGGTGCTCGACCACCTCACCGACTGGTACGCCCACGTGTTGGCGGTCGACGTGCCCTCGGGCATTGACGCGGATACAGGAGAGAAGGGCGAGGTCCACGTCATCGCCGACGCGACAGTCACGTTCGGCGGATGGCGCCGCGCGCACGGTCTCGCCCCGGAGTGCGGCATCCAGCTGCTCGCCCACCCGCACATTCATGACGGCCGCACGATCGCCGATGAACTTCGCGTTTGGGAGAGCGACACCCTCCTCTTCCGCTCCGTGCCGGGTGAGCTCCAGACCCCTGACGCGCTCGATCCGCTCCGCCCCGACAATGAGCCAGATACGGAACCGCGCCCGGGCGATGACAAGTACACCGGCGGTGTCGTCGGTATCCGCGCTGGTAGCGGTACTTATCCCGGCGCGGCGATCCTCGCCACTATTGGCGCTGTCAATGCGACACCGGCGATGGTTCGTTACGCCGGGCCTCAGGCGTTGGAGGTGGTGCGGGCGCTGCCGGAGGTCGTCGTCACGCACAAGCTCGAAGACGCCGGGCGCGTGCAGGCGTGGGTGTTCGGCCCGGGTGTTGGCACAGATTCCGCGGCCAGCAGCGAGCTCGCGCTGCTTCTCGGACGTGAGGAGCCGTTGCTTATCGACGCCGACGGCCTCACCCTCCTGACCCGCGACCCAGAACTACGCGACCTGCTGGAACAGAGAGAGGCAGAAACAGTGCTCACCCCGCACGACGGAGAGTTCGAGCGGCTGCGGGACGCGCTCGGAATCGCACCCGCTGACCGGCTCACCGAGACCAAAGCTCTTGCAACAACGTTGAACTGCGCTGTTGTGCGGAAAGGGCGGAGCACCATCGTCGCCAACCCGGAGCAGGACCACGCCATCGTTGTGGACTGCGGAACGTCGTGGGCGGCCACACCTGGATCAGGTGACGTGCTGGCCGGGCTGATGGGTGCACGGATGGCCCGCGACGGCATGCTCGGCATCTACCAATCGGTCACCGTTCACGCGGTGGCGGCGTGGATCTCGGCGCAGACGGAGTACGGGGCAGGGCCGACGCATGCGTCGACAATTGCGCACGCGCTGCCCGCCGCGACGGCGAAGCTCAACGTGCTCGACGGAATGCCCGCCGGTTACCGGGCCAGGCGATGGTCATAAGCGAGAAGACGACCGGCACACCGGGTACGCATATGAGCAGGTACCAGGGCCATGGGCCGAACCAGTGCAGCGGGGACCAGCCGCGCGGGTGGCCGGCACTGAAGAAGTAGTTGCCGCCGGTGAGCTTGTTGACAACGCCAGAGACGCCAGCCCACGCCATAGTGATGCCGGAAACCACACGCCAGTCCTTCCATGACGGCCGGTAGCCCAGCCCGAAGGTGAGCACGACGGGCACGATCGTCGCCGCGAGGTGGAAGTACCAGTAGCCGAGCTCTTGCAGGCGCCAGTTGTCCTGCACGTACGCCATGTCCGGGAAGAAAATGGCCATCGGGTTGAGGAAGAAACCCCAGTAGTATGACAGCGCTGTTGCGGTCGGGTTTTCGGTCCCCAAGGCCAGCGGCGTGATGTAGCGCAGCAGGTCGGTGACATGGAACGGAGCTGTCTCGTCCCACACGATGCGTGACGGACTGAGCACCCACACGAAGTACGCCGTGGAGATCAGCAGCATGATGGCGGAGGCCACCTTGCGAGAGGCCTTCACCACTGAGCCGGGAAGCTTCTTCACAGCCATGACCAGGATGCCGCAGAGGAAGATGAACAGCACCAGAATCGACAGGTGCTTCCGGTCGTACTGTGTGATCGTGGGGTACGAC
Organism: Corynebacterium sp. CCUG 70398; assembly: GCF_024454055.1. Classification (NCBI taxonomy): domain Bacteria; kingdom Bacillati; phylum Actinomycetota; class Actinomycetes; order Mycobacteriales; family Corynebacteriaceae; genus Corynebacterium; species Corynebacterium sp. CCUG 70398. The sequence continues at coordinate 176,072 of NZ_JAGPYZ010000004.1, read as the reverse complement.
TGGCCTGTGTGGCGCGACTCCCAGTCTGGCGGCTGAATCGGCATGTTTAACGTTCTACCACCAAGTGTGGGGCTGAAAACATTGAACTGCGAAATTTATGGGAGAGGTTTAGCGTGGCCCTGTGCAACAACAATTTCCCGTGCTTCCGCTGTCGACGATGGGCTTCGCTGCCTTCGTGTACGTCACCTTCGAGATGTTCGCCGTCGGCCTCATCAGCCCGATGGCGGAGGACCTAGGGGTCACCGAGGGCCAAATCGGGCTGCTCATGACTGTGTACGCGGGTCTCGTCGCGGTGGTCACCATTCCGCTCATGGAAATCACCCGCAAACTGGACAGAAAACCAGTGTTCATGGCCACGCTGATCTGTCTGCTCGCCGGCATCGCGCTGCAGGCCACCGCGGCGAACTATTGGATGCTTGTCGCCGGGCGCGTGTGCGCTGCCTTCACGCACGGGTTGTTCTGGTCTCTCGTCAACCCCATGGCGGCCCGGCTCGCACCGAAGGGGATGACCGGCCGCGCGATAGGCGTTGTGTCGCTGGGTTCGACGATGGCACTGGTCATGGGCTCGCCGCTGACCACTCTCGTCGGCGGTGCGATCGGGTGGCGCAACGCTACCTGGCTGCTCGGAGTGCTTGTCGCAGGCTCGTTCGCGGCGCTGTTGTTCTTCCTGCCGTCCATGCCCGCCATCCCGCCCGCAGGCAAAAGCGGGGAAGCCAACCAGAAATCTGCGCTACCTGCCCTCGTGCTCTATTTAACGCTGGTGATCACGGCGCTGTTCTGCTCCTACACCTACCTGGGCCTGTTCGTCGAGCGCACGATCGGCGAGACCTTCGTGGCGCTCGGGCTCGCCGGTTACGGCCTCTTCGGCATCGTCGGTGTTCTTTCTGCGGGCCGCCGCTCCGACCGCCGCATGATCCGCATGAACTTCATCTTTTCGGGTCTCATTGTCGTCGCGGGCATTCTCGGTGCACTCGCCCTGGGGCTGATCAGTGCTTCCCCCGCCCTCGCCCTCATCCCCGCCCTCCTCGTCGTCGTCTTTCTCGGTACTGCTGGCGGTGGGTTGCCTACTGCAGCGACGACAATCTTCCTCTTTGCGGGGGAGGACAACCAGAACCGCGCATCGTCTATCTACGTGGTCACGTTCCAAGTGGGCATTGCCAGCGGTTCGGCCGTGGGTGCCATCCCAGTGGATGCCGGGTTCTTCCCGGGCACCCTTCTAATCACCGCAGTGCTCGGCGCACTCGCAATGGCTGAACTCAGTTTGCGAGCTCGCCCGATCCTGCGCTAACACAGGTACCCTGAACTGCATGACGAGCATGGAATACGACAACGCCGCCGAGGTCGAGGTGCGCTCCCTGCCGCTTGCCATCGGGCCGTGGCGAGTGTCCCGCCCGGGAAAGACCAACAACCAGACCTTCACCTGGCTTTTTTCAGGCGAGGGTTCGGGGGACAACGGAGCTTTGTTCTCCGGCGCGCAGGACTTCACCCGCCGCGGCATCCAGCTCGCACTAGCACTGCCCGAGGATGAGCGTGCCCCGCGCCGTTTCGACAGCTTCGTCCCTGAACCGTTCACACTACTGAGCTTCTCCGGCAAGTCTGCAGGTGAAGCGCGCGTCTTCGTCGGCTCGCTTTTCGGACAAGACAGCCCCGTCGAGACCGCCTACCCGGCGGTCGGTGCCGAACTGCGCATCTACCCGGGTGCTGAGTTCGTGTTCATGGTCACCCCAGAGTTCGAGCACGCTGTCCTTGCTCTGTCGGACGGCCTTGTACTCGAGAACATTCCTTTGGAACCATCCACGATTGGTTGCACCCAGGACGGCGTGAAGACGCTCCACATCGTCAACGATTCCGATGAATCTGCGCTGGCTATCTTGCTTGGTGGGGATCCCCAATGATTGTCACGCTGTCCATGACGGTACAGGGTTCGCGCCCCGAAATCACGCGCGTCCTGAACGTCGAGGACGCTATTGACCTTTCCGGCATGGCCGCGCTCATTGATGCGGCATTCGGCTTCAGCGGCACGTCCGACCATTTCTTCGCCAGCGAGGACGGTGGCTCCCGCACCCTTTACACCGATGAACCGACCGACGGGGAACTGAGCGAGCACACCCTCACCGTCGCCGACATCGACGGCATGACGTACTTCTATGACCCAGCCGCGACCTGGGCGGTCAGCATCGATGTGCTGGGCACCACCGACGTCGACATGCCCTCGCCCATGCTTGTCGACGCCTTAGGCCCCGACGTCCTCGAAGCCTGCGGCAGCCCGGACATGATGTCGGCCTTCCACACCGAGGCTCTCCGGCTCGCCGCCGGTCTCGAACCGGACCTGAAGGTATCACCCCTGCTCCTGAGCTTCATGCCGGTGATGAGTCCGGAGCGCTTGGTCGAACGTCTCTCGCACGCCCATCACCCCTCCGTCGCTGAGCGCATCGCATACACCGCGGAGAACCTCTTCCTCACCAACGACGATGAGCTCATGGATGACCCCCGCGCCCCTGAGATCATCGAGGGGTTCGATTCCTTCGTGCAGTCCCGCCCTGACCTGCAGCAGATCCTCGACTTAGACCCCAATCCGGAGCGCAACCCCACCCTCATTGCCGCCATGTCGGAGTTCTTCGCCGACCAGGCGAGCGAACTGACGGAAGAGCCAGACGAGGACACCGACAGCGACGAGCGGGACGAGAAGGACTAAGCCTGTACCACTAGGTGTAGGCCCAGCCCGCCGAGCACAGTCATTCCTAGGGTGATGGTGAGGACGCCGAACACGTTGGCGTCGATACGCTCGTGGCTCAATCCCTCGGCCTCCGCACGATACTCGGCGCGGTTGCGCACGATGATGGCCATAGCCAGGAGGGCGAGCAGCCCCATAGCTCCGAACACGAGCGCGGAATACGGCCGCGACCAGCGTAAAAGGGTGAGCGAGCAGACTGCCATGGCCAACGCCGTGCGGGTCCACGACATCGCTGTGCGTTCGGGTTGGAGCCCTTCGTCTGCGACGGGGATGGGGGAAGGGGCCATCAGAACAGCCCGATCAGCACGACCAAGCTGGCCAACGCGATGCCGACTCCGAGCAGCGGAACCACCGCAGGCGCCGGCAACGGTTTCTTGTGGCGCAGCGCCCGCTCCAAGTGGACCCAACGCACCGCGGAGCCCAGCGCGATGAGCAATCCGACGAGAATGAGCACGATGGCCGCGATCTGGCGCCACTCCTCGTCAATTCCCGGTAGCGCGAAGGCCTCCAGAGCGATACCGCCCGCGAGGAATGCGAGCGCCGTGCGGGTCCAGGCCAGGAATGTTCGCTCGTTGGCCAGCGTGAAGCGCGGATCAGGCTCGTCCCCGTCGGGAAACACGGTGCGCGTGAACCATCCGCGCTGGTCCGGGTTCTTCTCGCTCATGGTGTCCAGTGTAGGGCTACCCTGGGGCGCATGAGCACTCTTCTCATTACTGACAATGGCCCCGAAATCGTCGACACCACCCCCGAGCATGCAGGGGAGGGCGACACGCTGCTCACCGTGTCCCACTCTTCCGTCAATTACAAGGACGGCATGGCGCTCGCGGGCGACAAAGCCATCGTGCGCGAGCTACCCATCGTTCCGGGCATCGACGCAGTGGGCACGCTTGACGACGGCTCCCTGGTCACCGTCAACGGCTGGGGCATTGGCGAGAAGCGCAACGGCGGCTACACCGAGCAGCTGCGTATCGACGCCGACAAGATCACCCGCGTGCCTGAGCGTTTCGACGCGTGGACCGCCGCCGCCATCGGCACCGCCGGTTATACCGCCGCGCTGTCCGTTGTGGCCTACGAGCGTTTCTCCGCCCACAACAACCCGTCCGGCCCGGTCCTTGTCACGGGGGCGACCGGCGGTGTTGGCTCCATCGCCATTCAGCTCCTAGCCTCACGCGGACACGAGGTCGTCGCGGCTACCGGGCGTGTCGACGAGTACGGCGATTACCTCCGCGGCCTCGGCGCCGCTGACATCATCGACCGCTTTGAGCTCTCTGAGCAGGGCAAACCTCTGCAGAAGGCACGCTTTGCGGGTGCGATCGACTCTGTCGGGTCCACACCGTTGGCCAATGTTCTCGCTCAGACCAAGTGGGGCGGCGTGGTCACTGCCTGCGGCCTGGCAGCCGGCGCGGACCTGGAGACGACGGTCATGCCGTTCATTCTCCGCGGAGTGAACCTTGTCGGCATCAACTCCGTTGACTCCCCATCCGAGCACCGCGAGGAAGCCTGGAACCTGCTTGCGGAGTCCCTCGACACCGACAAGCTGGCCACCTACACCGAGACCGTTGATCTCGAAGGCGCTATCCAGGCTGGTGCTGACCTGTTGGAGGGTAACGCCCGCCACGGCCGTACCGTTGTGAAGATCTAAATCAGCATGGACTCGGGCCTAAAGGCGAGTTAAACTGATCACAAAGGTTCCACCCCGCTAAGAAGAGCCCCTCGGCTCTCCGTCTTGGACGGTAGGCGGGGTGGTCGCTACTTTGTGGGTCTCCGCCAGTACACGCGGTCTCCCTTCTGGAATAGATTGAAGTCATCCCAGTGGACGGCCTCTTTAAGGCGATCTTCCGTGGCAGAATCCTGACGCTCTAACGTTCGGTATGCAGCCCAGGAGAAGTAGTCCGCGATCTGCCCGTTCAGATCCTGCTTGACTGGGTGGAAAAGCACCCTGTACTTCACCCCAAGTTCGCCCAGGATCGGCTTGATTTTCTTCAAGAATGCGTTGCGTTTCTTACCCGTGAGCACCGAATCGAAGATCATGATTACTTGCTGATCCCCGTCATCCACTAAGGCTTTGCCCACCCAGCGCCCCATAGCTGCGCCGAAGAGGCGAAATAACTCGATCTCATTCTGAAGATTAGGAGCAGCAAAAGCCTTATTGATCCACACAGTGTGGACCCGTAGACCGTCAAGCCCACAAATCGTATCGACGACCCGCTTCCTTGTCCCTTTAGTGTTCTCCGTCGCGTGGAATTCTAGATCTTCGCTTCCCTCAGCCATCAGGTCATACTTCAATCGCTGCATGACAGACGCGGTGTAGACCGGATCACGCAGGCATACCGCGGACAACACGAAATGCTGCGAAGCCTTAGGGCCGAACTGCATATCCCCCGACTCGTCAATGAAAACGAAAAGAGTCGATGTGCTCGTACCTGAATCCATCAAACCTGCTTAATTTTCTCCGGATCTCCAAAGCTCTCGCCGGCGAGGACGAGGGAGATGAACAGGAAAACGACACCGTACGCGAGACCGATCCAGACCTTGTGCAGCCGTGGGCCGAACCACTGGGCGATCTTCGCGCCGATGAACGCGCCGAGGGTGTTCATGAGGAAGTCATCAATATCGGAGTACCCTAGCCCGAAAACGTACTGCGACACCTCGATGAGCAGGCTGAACCCGGCACCGAAGAGAGTCGCGGTGAGCACCGGTCGGCGTGCACGTTCAAAAAGAATGAATGCGAGCACGCCAACCGGGACGAAGAACGCGATATTGCCTCCGTATCCGAAGAGCGGCCCGAACCACGATTTCGCCTCAACCAGGTCCGAGAAGGGGACAAGCGAGACGCCCCTCCGCATCTGGTTCGCGGGATCCCAGAGGTACCCAATCCGAAAGAACGCCTTGAGCATGGTCAACGCAATGACCACGCCCGAATACGCTGCGAGCGCTCCGGCCGCTGCCCGGCGGCTTGTCACCGTCATTTCACCACGAGGTTGACCATTCGTCCTGGGACGACGATGGTTTTGACCACGTTCTTGCCGTCGATAAGCGATGCGACGCGCTCGTCCGCAACCGCGATCGCCTCGATGTCGTCCTTGGAGGCGTCGGTGGGGACGTCGACACGCGCGCGGACCTTGCCGTTGATCTGGACGGGGATCTCGACGGTGTCGTCGGTCAGCAAGCTCTCGTCGAATGTGGGGAAGGACTCGAACGTGATCGTGCCGGAGTGGCCGAGACGCGCCCACAGCTCTTCGGCGATGTGCGGCGCGAGCGGGGAGACCATCTGCACGAGCGGCTCCACCGTTTCACGTGAAACATTCGCACCGGATTTCTCGCGCGCCTTGGTCAGGTAGTTGACGTACTCGATGAGCTTCGCCACGACCGTGTTGTCGCGCAGGTTCGCGTAGTCGTCGCGGACACCGGCGATCGTGCGGTTGAGCTGTTTCGCGTCTTCGTCGGTCATGGGCTCATCGAAGACATCGACCTCACCGGTCTCTTCATCGACCACGAGTCGCCACAGGCGCTGCAGGAAGCGGTGCGAACCTACGACATCCTTCGTCGCCCACGGGCGGGAGGTGTCCAGCGGACCCATCGACATCTCATAAACACGCAGCGTATCGGCACCGAAATCGCGCGCGATCTCATCGGGAGCCACGGCATTCTTGAGGGACTTGCCCATCTTGCCGTACTCCTGCTTGACCTCTTCGCCCTGGTAGAAGAACTTTCCGTCCTTCTCCTCAACCTCAGCAGCCGGCACGTACACGCCACGTGAATCCGTGTAGGCGTAGGCCTGGATGTAGCCCTGGTTGTACAGGCGGCGGTACGGCTCCTTGGAGGTCACGTGGCCCAGGTCGTAGAGCACCTTGTGCCAGAAACGCGAGTACAGCAGGTGCAACACGGCGTGCTCAACACCGCCGACGTAGAGGTCCACACCACCCGGATCATTCTCACCGTGCTTGGACGGCTGCGGTCCGGCCCAGTAGCGCTCGTTCTCGATGTCGCACAGCGCCTCATCGTTCGTCGGGTCGATGTAGCGCAGCTGGTACCAGGACGACCCCGCCCACTGCGGCATGACGTTCGTGTCGCGAGTGTACTTCTGAGGGCCATTCCCAAGATCGAGCTCGACCTCGACCCACTCGGTCGCCTTCGCCAGTGGGGGAGAAGGCTCCGAATCAGCGTCATCCGGATCGAAGGAGACCGGGTTGTAATCCTCCACGTCCGGAAGCTCGACCGGCAGCATCGACTCCGGCAGCGCGTGCGCGACACCATTGTCGTCGTACACGATCGGGAACGGCTCACCCCAGTAGCGCTGACGAGCGAACAGCCAGTCACGCAACTTGTACTGGATGCGCTCAACACCAGAGCCCTGCTCAACCAACCAATCGATCGCCCTCTCAATCGACTCCGCCTTGCCCAAGCCGTTGAGGTCCAGCCCGGACTCATTGGCGGAGTTGATGTGCGGGCCGTCCTCGGTGAACGCAGCCTCCTCGATATTGCCGCCCTCGAGAACTGGGATGATCGGCAGGCCGAAGACGGTGGCGAATTCATAGTCGCGTTCATCGTGGGCCGGCACCGCCATGATGGCGCCGGTGCCGTAACCGGTGAGAACGTAATCCGCGATGAACACCGGCACCTGCTCGCCGTTGACCGGGTTCAGGGCATAGGAACCAAGGAAGACACCCGTCTTCTCTTTGTTCTCCTGTCGCTCCACGTCGGACTTCGCGGCGATGGCGCGCTTGTACGCTGCGACAGCCTCTGCAGGGGTTTGCTCTCCGTACGTCCAGCGGGAGTCCACGTTTGCGGGGTAGGAATTGGCCGTCAGTGCGTCGACAAGCTCATGCTCGGGTGCCAGCACCATGTACGTCGCACCGAACAGCGTGTCGGGGCGGGTGGTGAACACCTCCAGCGGGCCAGCCTCAGACTGGAACGCGACCTCCGCACCGCGCGAACGACCGATCCAGTTGCGCTGCATCGCCTTGACCTTGTCGGGCCAATCCAACAGCTCAAGGTCATCGAGCAGGCGGTCCGAGTACGCGGTGATGCGCATCATCCACTGGCGCAGGCGCTTACGGAACACCGGGTAGTTGCCGCGCTCCGATCGGCCCTCGGCCGTGACCTCTTCGTTCGCCAGCACCGTGCCCAAGCCGGGGCACCAGTTCACCATCGAATCAGACAGGTACACCAGGCGGAACTCATCTACTGCCTTTTGCTTTTCGACGTCATCCAGCCCGTTGTAATCATGCCCATCCTTAGTGGTGCGCTTCCCGGAGGTGAGTTCGTCGATAAGCTCCGCGATGGGGCGTGCTTTCTGCTGATCTTCGTCGAACCATGAATTGAAGATTTGCAGGAAGATCCACTGCGTCCAGCGGTAGAACTCTGGATCGGTCGTGGCGACAGAGCGACGGCGATCGTGGCCGAGACCCAGCGCGTCCAGCTGACGGGTCATGTTCTCGATATTCGCCATCGTGGTCGTGCGCGGGTGCGTGCCCGTCTGAATGGCGTACTGCTCCGCGGGCAGCCCGAAGGAGTCATAGCCCAGGGTGTGCAGGACGTTTTTGCCCAGCATGCGGTTATAGCGCGCGAACACGTCCGTGGCGATGTACCCCAGCGGGTGGCCGACGTGTAGACCGGCGCCTGAGGGGTAGGGGAACATGTCCTGGACGTTGAGCTTGTCTGCGGGAAGTTCGCTACCGTCAGCGAGGGGGCCGACTGGGTTCGGGGCGTTGAATGTCCCGTTGTCGATCCAGTACTTTTGCCACTTTTGTTCAATGTCGTTGGCAAGGCCCGCTGTGTAGCGGAACGCCGGTCCAGTCGCGCTAGTCATGGTTAGTCAGTGTAATAGGCGGCCTCCGTCTCTTCAGGCATCGTGTAGGCCTCCGGGTCAGGTGCATCAAGTTCATCATCTGGGATCCACCTCGGAGGCACGGGGTCGAAGGGGAACTTCAGGTCATACTGGGCCGCCAACTTCTCCAAATCTGCTTGGCACTGGCGGTATGCGGACCACGCAGCTTCCCGCTCCGCACCGAGATAGGGGTCATACGCCACCACCTTGTTTTCGTAACCGTCAAGAATGGTGTGACTTTTTGCGTGAAAGTGGGTCGCCTTCTTCCTCAACCGTTCTACGTCGTCGAGCGTGCGGCGCCACCGCGGGTTGGTGGGGGTGAGGTTCGCCCCGGTAATGGAATCGGGGTCGATCCGCTGAAACGTTCCGTCGTCGTAAAGCCAAATGATCTCGCCGGTCAGCGCGTCTTGGACATAGAAGGCACCGCGATCGGTTTTGCAGTTGTGGTGGTGTTGGCACAGACAGAAGAGATTGCTCGCGGTGGTGGGGCCGCCTTCGTCCGAGGGGATCCGGTGGTCAAGCTGGCAGTTCGTCGCGGGCTGTGTGCATCCCGGGAAGATGCAGGTTCCGTCGCGCCCGCGGACAAACGCAGCCATATCCGCCGGTGCATCATGGCCCGCCACGACTTTCGTGGCTCCTGCGTCGAGGTCGATCACAGTTGTACCGAACTTTTCGGCCAAAAGATGAAGCATCGCGCCTCCCGACGCCCCCGTGTACCCGAACCCCGGAATAAAGGAGGCCGAGGACTCGTCCACGCCGCCATCAGCACCTTTCGGCGTGTACGCGTAAATCGTCGCTGTCGCGGCTGGGGTGATGTCACCGGTGAGCAGCTTGATTGCGGCCTCTGCTTGGGTGACCTTCTCTTTCCGTGCTGCTTCATTTATGTTGGAGCGGAGTGCTGCAATGGAGGCGTTGTCAGCGGAGAGCGTCATCCATGCTTCATCGGACCCAGCTGCTCCGGGCCCGAAGTCGATCTGAGGAGCGCCCGGCGTGGTGCGCTTTCGGTTCTTTTTCTTCGCCAGGTCGAATGCGGCCTCGGTGTCAAAGTCACCGATCATCTTGTTCAGCCGCAACGTGATGGTGTTGCGTGCCGGTAGCGCTTGCCGCGTCTTGACGGGCGTGAACATCTCCACAAGTGCATCGTCGAAGGCTTCGTACGCCTCGGCCGGGGCATCAGGTCCCAAGCATCCGATCGCGGCGGCTACAGCGGATAAGCGGTCCAGATCCAACCGCGCCGTTGCGAGTTGCATCTCTCGTAGACGGGGCAAGCGGCGCAGCGTCTGATACGCGTAGATCCCTTCTTCCGCCGCCCGCTTGTTGATCCCGGCCAGTTGGCTTAGACGAGCCGTCTCACGGTCGTGGTCACGGTTGCCGAGGATCTCTCCACCCTCGACTTCAGACGGGTCAAAGCAATACTGCTTGAAGATCTTGAGTTGACCAGCCCGCGCTTCCGCTCCGGCCAGCGCGACGTCATCATCGGGTTTCTCGGTCAGGAAATACGGTTCAGGTCTCGTTCGTCCAGCCATCGTCCCCCCCTGCAGGTGCGTTCAACGTGTATGCGAACATACTTGCATACGGACCCAGCAACACCGCTCGAAAGAACCTATCCGTTCGCTTGCATGTTCGAATCGATTGTCAATGAACGCTGGTCAGGGGGACAGTCTTAGAACGGGCGAATATCCACCCGCGCGAGAATCGCGTTGGTGCCCAAGCTTTCCTGGAGAGCGGCGTTGATAGCGTCGTCAGGCGCGCTCGTGAAGATGTGTCCCACCCACGCATCTTTGCCCGGGGAGAACCAACCGTCGCCATCCCCGGAGACGTTGAGCGCAGCATCGCGGATCCACAGCGGGCCGATGACGCCAGGGTTGGACAGAACGTCGAAGGGCTCCAACCGTGTGTGGGCGGCTGGGTCGAGTCGCTCGATCGCACCTTGGTACAACGCGGCCACTCGAGGCTCGTTGTCGGACCGCGACAAGAAGTACACGTTGGCCACGCGCATCCCGTCGGCCGGCGCATGGCGCAGTTTCAGCGGCTCGAACCCATCAAGGGTGCTGGGGTAGGGGTCATTATCCTCAAGATCACTGAGGAAGAAATGGTTGGCCAGCTGCTCCGAGGGCTCTTCGTCGTCGTCAATTGCTGGATCAACGCGCACAATCGTGCGCAGCTGGTAGAGGTCCATGCTCTCCGGGTCGCGCTCGCCCTCGTACGCGGCCTCAGTGCGCAAGTTCCACAGCTCGAACGCGCGGTCAGCGTCGGCGCATGGGCGCGGTGCGAGCGAATGCGTGACGACGCTCTCACCCAACCCCTCAACCCTCTCCCGGTAGCGCTGGAACGCGGAATCGACATCCTCCGGTCTGCAAATGAATGTGGTGGTGACAAGGCGGACGTCGGTTTGGCTGGCCATTTTTCTTCCAAGGTTCTTGTGACAAGTGTGCTTTAGAATCTCGATGAACTTCCAGCAGACGAGAATCCGGACGAAGAAACGCCCGGGGTCGTGCTTGAGGACTCACCGACGGAAACAGCGGCGTCGGATTGGGTGGGTACGTCGACCGTCGAAAAGCCGAATGCTGCACCTGCAGCACCCAGAAGGAGCGCAACTGCGGTAGCGACGGCGGCGCGCTTTGATATGGCCATGACTGCATCGTAATCCGAAAATGAAAAAGGCCGACGTTTCACGTGAAACATCGGCCTCAAGGCGGGGGAGGGCTAGGCGAGCTCTTTGACCTCTTCATCCCTGGACTCAAACTGGCCCTTGGCGAAGCGATCGACCACGAGGGCAATGGCGCCGTCGCCGGTGACGTTTGCGGCGGTACCGAAGGAGTCGATGACGATGTAGGCCGCGATCATGAGGCCGACCATGTTCTCGTCGAAACCAAGCATGGAGGCGAGCAGGCCAGTGGCTGCCATGATAGCGCCACCCGGGACGCCCGGCGCAGCGATCATCATGACGCCCAGCAGGAGGATGAAGCCGAGATAGAGGCCCGGGTTGACATCCATTCCCGCCATGTAGATGACGGCGAAGGCGTAGAGCGCGATCTTCATCATCGACCCGGACAGGTGGATCGTCGCGCACAGCGGCACGACGAAACCGGCGACGTTCTCATCGACTTTGTTGTTCAACGTGGATTTCAGCGTGACCGGAATAGTCGCCGCAGACGAGGAAGTGCCCAGGGCGGTGAAGTACGCGGGCAGCATGTTGCGCAGAGCGGTGAACGGATTGACGCCCGCGACGACTCCGGCGATCAAGTACTGGAGTACCAGCAAGATGACGGTCATGATGACGGACAGCACCAGCACCTTGCCGAAAGCCGCCATGGTGGAGGCCATGTTCTCGTTCATGCCCAAGTTCAAGAACATGCCGCAGATGAAGACCGGCAGCAGCGGAATGACAAAGGACGTGACCACCTTCATGATCACGCGCTCAAGATCCTTGGTGAAGGAGTAGAGAGTGTCGGACTTCACCGCAGTCATAGCCAAGCCCACGCAGAACGACAGGACCAGAGCGGTCATCACTGCGAACGGAGGATCGATCTCCACCTCGAAGAAGGGGGAGAGGGCGCCTTCATCAACGTCTTCAATATCGGTCTGCAACGACTGGCTGCCCAGCAGCCACGGGTACAGGGCAGCGGAGACCCCCCAGGCAGTAAGCCCTGAGATCACCGTGGAGCTGTACGCGATACCGGCCGTGATGCCGAGCCACTTACCGGCACCTTGGCCGAGGCTAGCGATCGCGGGCGTGATCAGCGCGAAGATCAGCACTGGAACGAAGAAGCCCAGGAAGTTGGAGAAGAGCCCGTTGAAGGTGACAAAAATGCGGGCGAGCCATTCGGGAAAGAAGAAGCTGCAGGCGATGCCGGCCACGATGGCCACGACAAGCCAGAACAGCAGCGACCTCGTGATCGACTTTGTGTTCATGCCTTCATTCTCCACCACCCGGACCACGAGAAAAAATCGCGTCCCGGTAAACTATGCCAGCATGTCAGCTGGCGTAATCATCGGAATTCTGCTCATCATCGCGGCCCTCGCCCTCCTCATTCCCGGAGTACTGGCGACAGCGGGCCGCCTGCCCGGCAACTCGGTCGTCGGGCTGCGCGTGCCAGAGGTCCGCAAGGATGAAGAGGTCTGGGACACCGCGCACAAAGTCGTGGGCCCGTTCCTCATTCTCGCCGGTGTGGCGCTCGCCTTCGGGGCCGCGTTCTCGCTCATCGCGCACGGGTGGCTGTGGGCCGCTCCGGTTCTGTTGATCATCGCCGCGGTGGTTGCGGTTGCCGTCGGCGGCAATCAGGGCGCGCGTACAGCCCAACTTGTCGACGAAGCCCGCACCCAAACCCCCGAGCCCGAACCCACCCCGAACGTCAACCTCGACGCACTGCGCAATGCCGCTAAGCAAGCCGACGAGAATTAGACGAGTTCCACTCCCGCGACTCAAGCTCGCGGAGCGCACCGTTGAGCGGCGATCCCGTTAACGGCAGTGCAGACAAATCGATTTCAGCCGCTGCTTTTAGAGCTATCTGGTTGGCGCTGTGCGCCGCCTTGAGCGGAAGGCCGATAGAGTCCGCGAATTCGTCCCAGTGCCGCGACCTTGACCATCGACCTCCGTCATCGCCGCCCGGAAATCGAGTTCCTCCAAGTTCCCGCGCAGAAGGGGCGGGGCAACAGACGGCGCTGTTTCACGTGAAACAACTTGAACGTCACCGGGGAGATCGTTACCGATGGCGAGGAGGAGGGAGAGCTCGTCGTCAAGGGAAGTCTTTATGGCCTTCCAATCCTTCCGAAACTCGGTGTTCTAGCGGCAACCATATACCCCGCAGTACCAATTCGGAAATATCTGTCGGAATCTGGCCCTGCGCGAGACTAATGCGTCCGAATACACCGGTTTTCCGAAACATCGTTCCGAAACGAGCAATATTCCTAAATCAGTTGCAGCCGGCCCGCCCCTGCCTTAGCCTGAATCTTGTGACTTCCTTCAACGCCCAGAATCAGTGGTGGTGGCGCGCATAGCTGCGCGCCGTAGTCAGTCACCCCTCTCGGCCCGCAAGCTTGACCCTCCAAGCGCAGCGGGCCTTTTTGTATCCAGCACAACCACCACAGCGAGTCAGAAACACCCCCATGAGCACATCCCCTCCACGCGTGACGCACATTGACGTCCGGTACCACGAGGACGCCTCCGTCCTCTTCCAGCACATCGGCGGCACCGAACTGTCAGACACGGTGCTGCTGGAGAGCGCCGACATCACCACGAAGTCGGGGTTGCAGTCGATGGCGGTGCTCGCGGCTTCACTGCGCGTCACGTGTAACGACTACAACGTCGTGGTGGAACCGCTGAGCCCGGAAGGGGAGAGGATCGCCGCCGACCTGGGCGAACAGTTGGCGGAGTTTGCTAGCGGGGACAACACGTTCACGTTCCCGCCGTCGTCAGCTGACGACGAGCGCGAGCGTCTCACCGCCCCCAGCACCGTCGAGGTTCTGCGCGCGCTGACACAACACCCGGAGTCGATGCTCGTTGGCGGGTTCGCCTTCGACTACCTGGCCACGTTCGAGACACTGCCTGAGGTAGGGGAAAGCACGAACACTTACCCCGATTTCCAATTCATTCTCGGCGAGATCGTCCTCACGATTGACCACAGGAATCAGACGGCGAAGCTGACGGGGATGGGGGACGTCGATAAGCAACTGCGGAAGTACGAAGAGCTGATCCGCGCCGCCTCCACCGAGAGATCCAAGATCGCCGGCGAAGAGAAAACGCTCACGGTGACGACGAGCTTGGATGACGCGGAATTCCGCCGCGATGTGGACAAGCTGAAGGACAATATCTACAGTGGCGACATCTATCAGGTCGTGCCGGCTCGCGCGTTCACGGCGGAGTGCCCGGACGCGTTCGCTGCGTATCAGTGCCTGCGCGAGACGAACCCGTCGCCGTACATGTTCTACGTGCGCGGCTTCGACCGCAACCGCGAGCCGTACGAACTCTTCGGCGCCTCGCCCGAGTCCAACCTGAAGTTCTCTGCACAGACGCGCGAGGTGCAACTCTACCCGATCGCGGGCACACGGCCGCGCGGGGCAACCCACGAGCTGGACACGCGCATGGAGCTTGAGCTGCGTACCGACGCAAAGGAGATCGCGGAGCACACCATGCTCGTCGACCTGGCCCGCAACGACATGGCCCGCGTCGCTGAGCCCGGCACCCGCCGCGTCCGCGAGCTGTTGCAAGTGGACCGCTACTCGCGGGTGATGCACCTTGTTTCACGTGTAACGGCGACTCTCGCGCAGGACCTCGACGCGCTCGATGCGTACCGCGCGTCCATGAACATGGGAACACTCACCGGTGCGCCGAAGCTTCGCGCGACGGAGCTCATCCGCGAGATCGAGGGCTCCCGCCGCGGGTCCTACGGTGGCGCTGTCGGGTACCTGCGTGGGGACGGGGAGTTCGACACCTGCATCGTCATCCGCTCTGCCTACGTCCGAGACGGGGTTGCCACCGTCCAAGCCGGCGCTGGCGTCGTCCGCGACTCGAACCCTCAGGCCGAAGCCGATGAGACGCTCCACAAGGCCTATGCCGTCCTCAACGCGATTGGTCTCGCGCAGAACGCCCGATTGGAGGTCATCCGATGAGCAAGCTCGTTCTCCTGGATAATCAGGACTCCTTCGTCTACAACCTGGTCGACGCGCTCTCCGGCTTCGACGCAACGGTCTTCCGCAACACCGTGTCCGTCGACGCGGTGTTGGGCGCCGACCCGGACGTCATCATCCTCTCGCCCGGCCCCGGCTACCCGGCCGACGCTGGGTGCATGATGGAGCTCATCGAACGCGCACTAGGACGCATCCCGATTCTCGGCATTTGCCTCGGCTACCAGGCACTCATCGAGCACTTCGGCGGCACCGTCTCGCCGTGCGGACCCGTCCACGGTGTGTCCATTCCCATGCGGCTCACGGATGACGGGCTGCAGAGTTCGCTTTTCGACGGTCTCGTCATCGACGGCGGACCCGAGCACCTCGAAGAGGGCCGCCTCGTCCCCGTAGCGCGGTACCACTCCCTTGGGACGGTAGATATCCCGGACGGGTTAGTCGCCCTGGCGCGCACGGAAACACAGGTCGGCGACGTCGTCATGGCAGCGGAGTCGGAGGACGGCATGTCGATCGGGCTGCAGTTCCACCCCGAGTCGATTCTTACTCCCGGTGGACCGATCCTGCTGGAACGGTGTGTGAAGCAATTGTTGGGCAAATCCAAGAAAGGTGGCAATGATGGCTAGTGACAAGGCATTGGAGACGTTCCGCTCCTTCATCGATAAGAAGGACCCGACCTTGGAGGAGGCTGTCGCCGTCTTCACCCCGTTGACCGTCGGCGACTACGACGATGTGCACATTGCCGCGCTGCTGGCAGCGGTGCGCACCCGCGGCGAGACGTTCGCCGACATTGCCGGTGCCGCCAAGGCCTTCCTCGCGGCCGGCCGTCCGTTCCCGATCACGGGGGAGGGACTCATGGACTCTGCCGGCACGGGTGGCGACGGCAAGAACACCATCAACATCTCCACCGCCGCTTCCCTTGTCGCCGCCGCCGGAGGCATCAAGATGATCAAGTGCGGCAACCGTTCGGTGTCGTCCAAGTCCGGTTCGGCCGACGTGCTCGAAGCGCTGAACATCCCCCTCGACCTCGACCCGGAGCGCGCTGTCCGCCAGTTCGACGCGTCCAACTTCACCTTCCTGTTCGCTCCCGCGTACAACCCGGCCATCGCGCACGTCCAGCCGGTACGCAAGTCGCTGGGCATTTCTACGCTGTTCAACACGCTCGGTCCGCTGCTCTCTCCCGGCCGTCCGGAGTACCAGATCATGGGCATCGCTAACCCGGCCCTCGGCCAGACGATCGCGGAGACGATGCGCGAGCTGGGCCGCGGCCGCGCCATGATCGTCCATGGTTCCGGCACAGATGAGATCGCCGTCCACGGCCCCACCGAGATCTGGGAGCTCGACCGCCAGGGCAACATCGAGCACTACACCGTCGAACCGTCCGACTTCGGCCTGCCCACCTACACCCTCACCGATCTCGAGGGTGGCAACGGGGACGAGAACGCCGCCGCGATCCGCGCGATCTTCGACGGCACCGCCCCAGATGCTCACCGCGACGCTGTCGCCGCCACTGCGGGCGCCATGTTCTACCTCTATGGGGAAGCCCCAGATTTCAAGGCAGGAACCGAGCGCGCACTGCAGTTGCTTAACGACGGCACCGTCCGCGACTGGCTCTCCACCCACGAAGGTGCAAACTATGCCCTCTGACCTGCAACAACGCGATCCTAGCCAATCTGACGGTCTTCCGACCGTTCTCGAGGGGATTGTAGAGGGCAGAAAACGTCACCTTGACGATATTCGCGGCCGCATCGCTCACGTGGATCCCGCCTCCCTTCCCCGCTCCGAGCGCTCCCTTTCCGATTCGCTCGCCCGCCCAGGCGCTCAGTTCATCATGGAGTGCAAGGCGTCCTCGCCCTCGCTCGGTACGATCCGCGCGCATTACGAGCCGGGTGCTATCGCCTCGATCTACTCCCGTTACGCCGCGGGCATTTCCGTACTGTGCGAGCCAGACCGGTTCGGGGGAGACTACGACCATTTGGCCACCGTCGCTTCGACCACGCACCTGCCAGTGCTGTGCAAGGACTTCATCATCGACGAGTGCCAGATCCACGCCGCGCGCTATTTCGGCGCCGACGCGATCCTGCTCATGCTCAGCGTGCTAGACGACGACACCTACGCCCGCCTTCACGCTGAGGCAGATCGCCTCAACCTTGACGTTCTCACTGAAGTCATCGATGAGGAGGAAGCTGCCCGCGCCACCAAGCTCGGCGCGAAGATCTTCGGCATCAACCACCGCAACCTGCACGATCTCTCGATCGATCTGGGCCGCTCAGCCCGCCTGGCTCCGCTCGCGCCCGAAGGTGCCCTCGTCGTCTCCGAGTCGGGCATCCGCAATGTGGAGACGGTGCGCCAGCTCGGTGGACACTCGGACGGATTCCTCGTCGGATCCCAGCTCACGGGCGAACCAGACATTGCCTGGGCTGCCCGCATGCTCGTGTACGGCCCCAATAAGGTCTGCGGCCTTACATCGTGGTCGGCCGCCCAGGCTGCCCGTGCGGCTGGCGCTGTCTACGGCGGCCTCATTTTCGAGGAAGCATCGCCGCGGAATGTTTCACGTGAAACAGCGGAAGACATCATTTGCCACGAACCCGGTCTGCACTATGTGGCCGTGAGCCGCCGTACCGAGAACTGGGCGGAACTCGTCTTTCCGGGCATCCACGCCGTGCAGATCCATGCGCCTTACCAGGGGAGTGTCGAGGCAGAACTCGACCTGATCGAGCGCGTCCGTACTGAATGCCACTCAGTTGACCCGCAGCTCAAGATCTGGCGCGCTGTTTCCATGACGGATGGAAACCCAGAGTGGGCGCAAGGGATCGTCGATAAGCTTGATGCGCTCGTGCTTGACGCTGGCGCCGGTGGCAGCGGAACCACCTTCGACTGGGGCCAGATCCCCGAAGGAATCAAGTCTCGCTCGCTCCTCGCCGGCGGAATCGGCCTGGATAATCTCGAGGATGCGCTGGCTGTGGGCTGCGCGGGGGTCGACCTGAACTCCGGGGTAGAGTGGTCCGGCAAGAAGGATGCGGGCAAGATCCGTCAAGCGTTCACCACAATCAGGAATTTCCATTACTGAGTTCGACTCAATACGAAAGGGAACACCCATGAGCACACTCCTACCCGCGTACTTCGGCGAGTTTGGCGGACAGTTCGTCGCCGAATCGCTGCTCCCGGCGCTGGACCAGCTGGAGCAGGCGTTTGTCGACGCGTGGAACGACGAGGAGTTCATGACCGAGTACCGCGCTCTGCTGCGCGACTACCTCGGCCGCCCGACGCCGCTGACGGAAGCGAAGAACCTCACCGCGGGCAACGACTATGCGCGCATCTTCCTCAAGCGCGAGGACCTCGTTCACGGCGGTGCTCACAAGACCAACCAGGTGATTGGGCAGACCTTGCTGGCGAAGAAGATGGGGAAGACCCGGGTCATCGCCGAAACGGGCGCCGGTCAGCACGGCACCGCGACCGCGCTGGCTGCCGCGCTCATGGATTTGGACTGCACCATCTACATGGGCACGAAGGACATGGAGCGCCAGGCGCCGAATGTGTGGCGTATGCGTCTCATGGGAGCGGAGGTCGTCGGTGTCGACTCTGGTTCTGGCACGCTCAAGGACGCGGTCAACGAGGCACTGCGCGACTGGACCGCAACGTTCCACAACACTCACTACTTGCTGGGCACCGCTGCTGGCCCGCACCCGTTCCCGACGATCGTGCGCGAGTTCCACAAGGTGATCTCGGTGGAGGCGAAGCAGCAGATGCTCGAGCGCACTGGCAAGCTGCCGGATGTGGTCACGGCGTGTGTCGGCGGCGGTTCCAACGCGATCGGCATGTTCGCCGATTTCATTGAGGAAGACGGCGTCGAGCTCGTCGGCGCTGAGCCTGGCGGCGAGGGCATGGAGACCGGCCGCCATGGCGCGGCCATCAACGCAGGCACGATCGGCATCCTGCACGGCTCCAAGTCCTACGTGATGCGCGACGAGGACGGCCAGATCACCGACTCCCTGTCCATCTCCGCCGGCCTGGACTACCCGGCGGTCGGCCCGCAGCACTCGCACCTCGCCCAGACGGGTCGCGCGTCCTACGTCGCCGTTCCGGACAGCGAGGCCGTCGCCGCGTTCCAGATCCTCTCCCGCAAGGAGGGCATCATTCCCGCGCTCGAGTCTTCCCACGCGCTCGCCTACGCTTTACGACGCGCCGACGAAGCCGCCAGCACCCGCACCCCCACAGACATCCTCGTCTCCCTGTCCGGCCGCGGCGACAAGGATGTCACGCATGTGCAGCAGACCCTGGAGGAGAACCCGGATCTCGTTGTCGATTTCACCACCGATGCAGCCACGGAGGGCAAATAACCATGTCGCGTTTTGAACAACTCTTCGCTGACCTCGAGGCGAAAAACGAGGGCGCGTTCGTCCCCTTCGTGATGCTCGGCGACCCGAACCCGGAAGATGCCATCGACATCATCTCTGCCGTCATCGAGGGCGGCGCCGACGCACTTGAGCTGGGTGTTCCCTTCTCCGACCCGGTTGCCGACGGCCCGACGATCCAGAACGCGCACCACCGCGCGCTTGTCTCCGGCGCGACCGTGGCCAAGGCGCTCGACCAGATTCGTGAGGTCCGCCGCCGCTACCCGGACGTGCCGATCAGCATGCTCATGTACTCCAACGTCGCCTACGTCCGCGGGTACGAGCAGTTCTACCGCGAGTTCAAGGAGGCAGGGGCCGACGCCATTTTGCTTCCCGACGTCCCCGTCCGCGAATCCGCACCCTTCGTCGCCGCCGCGACCACGGTTGGTGTTGACCCGGTCTTCATCGCCCCGGCGAGGGCAACCCCGGAGGTTCTCGAGGGCATCGCCGCGAATTCCCGCGGCTACATCTACGGCGCGTCCCGCGACGGCGTGACCGGCACCGAGCGCGAGTCCCAGACGCTCGGGCTGTCCGACGTGGTCAACAACGTGGCGATGTATGGCGGCGCACCGATCCTGCTGGGCTTCGGCATTTCCGAGCCGCACCACGTGTCCGACGCGATCGCAGCCGGTGCTGCCGGTGCCATTACCGGCTCCGCCATCGCCAAGATCATTGACGAGTGGGTGGGTGGCGACCACGACGAACCCGTACACATCACCGACATGGAAGGTCTCCGCGCCGAGCTGAGGGACTACGTCGCCTCCATGAAGGCAGCTACTGTTAAGGCATGACCGAGAACTCCCAGACCCCCCGTTGCTCACGCCGTCTGTTCCTCGTCGGCTCCGCCACTACCGTCGCGGGCGCGTTCCTCGCCGCGTGCGGCAAGCCCGCCACGGCTGAGATCGCGGCGACGCAGGTTCCGGTGGGGAGCGCTGTGATCGTCGATAAGCTCATCATCGCGCACCCGACGGAGGGCGAATTCCTCGCGTATTCGACGGTCTGCCCGCACCAGGGAAACCCGATTTCGCAGGTCAATGGCGATACCGTGCGCTGCCCGGCGCACGGGTCCAGCTTCGACATCGCCACCGGAGAGCCTGTCGAGGGCCCTGCCCAATCGGCTATGACCCCCGCGCCCGTCCGCCAAGAAGGCGACACTGTCGTGGCGGGCGGGGAATAATGGCGATTTACGTCCGCACCACCTTGACCGTCCTGGGCGCGGGATCCGTGGTCAACGTTGCTGAACTTGCCGAGCTCAACGACCACGAGTGCCGCATGGTGCGCATGATCGAGCTCACCCCGGACCACGTGATCATGGGCGCATTTATCGACGGCAAGATCGCCGGGCAGGCCAACGAACCCCTCGACACCGTCCCTCACCCGGACACCTACGACCAGTACGAAGGACTCGAGGCGGAAAGACTGCCCGCCGAGGACTTTGAGGGTCTATGGGCCGAAGCGCGGGCGAAGTTCCCGGAGCTTTAGGCGAGAATCTAGAAGGGCGGGGCGTCCTCCACATAATCTTTGGCCGATTCTTTGAGTGTGTCTTTGTGCGCTTCCTTAGGTCGGAACGGGAACTCCCGGCCGAACTCTTTCTCCAAACCGGCGATGGCAGTGAGGCACTCGTCGAGGGTTGTGGTTCCGGCGTCGTAGTCGTCGATAAGCTTGTGCCCGAGTGCGAAAAAACGGGTCTTTTTTCGGTGCAACCCCAAGATGTCTTCTAGCGAGTGCTGCCACTTTGGGGCCGTTGGCGTGACTTGAGAGTGAATGAAGCCTTCGGGGTCGGTGCGCTGGTACGTCCCGTCGGGGAAAAGCCAGACAAGCTCGCCGGTCACGGGATCGGGGATGTAATACGCCCTGCGGTCGGTTTTCATGTTGTGGTGGTGCGCGCAGAGGCTGAAAAGGTTCGATGCAGTGGTTTCCCCGCCTAAATCGAAGGGAACGCGGTGGTCGATCTGGCACTTCCAGGCCGACACCGTGCAACCGGGGAAGCGGCACGTGCCGTCGCGGCCGCGGACGTATGCCTTGATGTCCTCCGGTGGGGAGTAGCTGTTCACGGTGCGGGTGGCGGCATCGTCGAGATTCACAACTTTGACCGAGTTCTTGTCGGCGCTAGACAGCATGTGGTTGAACATCTCTGTGCCGGGCGCTGTGGTCCAGCCGAATCCGGGGAAGTAGGCAGGGGCCGCCGAGTTCAACGAACCATCCTCGGTCAGGGGAGTGTACGCGTAGATCTTGGCCCCGGGAGCTGGGGTGATCTCGCCATTCAGGAGCTTGAGGGCCGCATCGGATTGGGTCAGGCCGTGGGCGCGGGCGGTCTCGTCGATAGATGCTTTGGTGGCGGCGATGGTCGCATTGTCGCCGACCATGGTGAGGCCCGCAGTGCCCGTGCCTGCCATCGCTTCTTGAAAAGAGATCTCGCATTCACCCGGCGGGGGAGGATCCTTCTTCTCGCGCTTGTCCCGCTTCTTCTCGTTGTATGCCACCCTGGAATCGAGCTCCGCGATGAATTCACGCAGACGCCGCGTGATAGTTGTACGAGTAGGGAGGGGCTGATTCATCCGTGTCGGGGTGAATAGGGTGACCAACAGCTCGTCGATAGTGGAATAGACCTCTTCCGTGGCGTTGATACCGAGCTCCGCTATGCGGACGGCAATCGCATCGAGACGATCAATGTCCAGCAGTTTGGTCTCCTTCTGGAGCGCGCGGAGGCGGGGCAGATCCCGCAAACTCATGTAACCCACCACGGCCCTCTCGGCCGGCGCCCGGCGCAGGCCCGTGTACGTGCACAGGCCCGCGATCTCCCGGTCGAAGTCCTTCGAACAGACCGGCCCCTCCTCACCGTCACTGGACGCGTACCTGCCGAACATCGCGTACTCGCCCTCCCGGAACTGCCTCCCCGCAGCGGCGAGTGGATCGCTCGGATTGTCGGTTGCAAAAAAGGCCGACTTCTTCTTGCGCTCCTTCGTCATTGTTCCCCCTTAGCAGTTGTGTTCGAATGCTATGCACACATCATTGCATATGGGGTGGACACACACGTTCAACGTGCCCGACGTATTAGCTCCTGTGTTCGACCCAATGCGGAAGCCAGCAGCTCAGACGCCGCAAGAAAAACCTTCTTCGAACGGTGCCTTAACCGAAGACACCGGCCGTGTAGGCAGCAACGGCGCCACCGACCGCAGCCGTGATAACGCCAAGCGCGATCAACCAGTTCAGCGTGTTGCCCAGCTCGTAACCGCGGGCAGCGTCCCACTTCAACGAGCTGCCGAGCACGGAATTTGCGGACTGGTTTTGCTCGAACTTGCCGGCGTTGGCGGCCTCGCGCTCCTCAAGAAACTGATCGTCGTTAATGTCCAGGCCGTAAATCGCCTCGATGAGGGGAGCGATGTGCCCCATGCGCACGGCCTCCTCCCATTTCTGCCGCAGTTCCTCGTCGGTCGCGGTGCTCGAGGTCTCCTGGATGTAGGACGGTGAACTGAACTCCAACATCGGCTTGATGGAACTCGTGTCGTCAACGGGGCGGTTGACCTGGGCGTCGGCAGGCGTAGCAAGGCTAAGCGTGAGAGAGACGGCGGCGGCGGATGCGATAGCTGTGCGGAGGATGCGCTTCATACTGCGAAGCCTAAAACCCCACAGGCTTTTCAGCAGCGCATTAACGCGTTGTTCACCCGAGCACCAGGTTCAGCCGACCACCACATTCACCAGCAGCATGTACACGGCGGTGCCGGTGAGGATGGAGAGGCCGGCACTGCGTCGCCAAGCGTGGAGGGCAAGGGTGACCGCGCCCGCGAGGAGAGCAGGCACGAGCCCGCCGGGGGCATCCAGCGCGCTAGCCAGCGTGTACACGACAAGCACGGTCATGACGCCGACCGGCATCGTCGCACCGAGGAACTCAATCAGCGCGCTGCCCTTGAGCACGCGCAGAAACGCGAAGGGGAGCGCGCGCAGCAACACCGTCACCACTGCGACGGGCACCAGGACGGCTGCGACCATGGTGAGGGTCACGCCGTCGGGAAGCCCCAAAGAATCACCCATTATGTGTTCCCTCGCAGCTCAAGGCGCTTATCGACGCCCGGAAACCCGTACCGCAGCAACAGCACCACGAAGTAGGCTGACAACCCCGCCATGAGAATCGCCGACGGGGCGAGCACGGCCACGAGCACTGCGATCCCGGCGGCGGTCAGAGGCAGGGAGAAGTCGCGGTTGGATTGGAACGCCTCGTACGTCAACACGATGAACAGGGCGGTCAGGGCGAAGTCCATTCCCTGCACGCTGTCCGGAATGACCTGCCCGACGAGCGCGCCAATGATGCCGGGGATGACCCACATCGCTTGGCAGCAGGCTTGGATGGCCAGGACGTGCCGGCCGGTGAGTTCGGAGTGGGGGGTGGTGGAGGTGATGGCGTAGGACTCGTCGGTAAGCGAATAGGTGCTGTAGGCCTTGCCGGCGGGACTGTCGATGAGATGGCGGGGGAACGTGAGGCCGTAGAAAATGTGCCGGAAGTTCACCATGAAGCCGGTGACTGTGGCTGAGAGCGGCCCAACGCCACTGGCGACCATCTGCACGGCGAGAAATTCCATCGAGCCGGCGTAAATGACGATGGAGAAGATCGGCGTCCACCACCAGGCGAAACCGGCCTGTGTCATAACCAGGCCGAATGCGAGACCGAGCGGAATGAGCCCAAGGCCCACTACCCACAGATTGCGCATCTAGTTGTCTTCTGGGTTCGCGGGGAACGTGGAGAACAATGGCAGCGGCATCGGCTGGCGGCGCATGACATCGCTGTACAGGTCGGTGTTCGCGGGGGCGATGACGTCGCTCGGCAGGGCGGGCGCGACGTACCAGTCGCCGCGT
The DNA here is from genome assembly GCF_024454055.1 of Corynebacterium sp. CCUG 70398. Classification (NCBI taxonomy): domain Bacteria; kingdom Bacillati; phylum Actinomycetota; class Actinomycetes; order Mycobacteriales; family Corynebacteriaceae; genus Corynebacterium; species Corynebacterium sp. CCUG 70398. Next base: position 151,639 of record NZ_JAGPYZ010000004.1, on the reverse strand, counting down.
TCGATCTCCTCGTCGAGCTGGCCGGGCTCCCACTCGGCGTAACCGGCGAAAAGGCGCATGCCCTCGAGCAAACCCTCGACGGTTTCCGGCTCTGTGCGCAGGTCAACGTGCACGAGGCGGTTGGCCAGGCGGGTGAACTCGGGGTGATCGTCGATCACCGTGCCGGACTTGGTCACGCCGACGCCGATCGCCGCCTGCGGGCCGACGGGGCCGCCGATGTAGAGCGCCTGTGGATTGGCCACCTCGGGAAGCCATTCGGGCAGGACATTGTGGACCGCGACGTCGCTGCGCCGGTTGAGCACCACGCCGAAGGAGTGGGTCGCGGTGTGCTCGATGACGAGGACGATGGAGCGGACGAATTCGTCGGAAAGCATGCCCGGCGCCGCAACCAGCAACATGCCCGGCCCCGGCTCTTCGCGCTCGAGCGCGGTGAACAATCTATCCGCGTAGAAAAACTCAGCCATTTTCTGCCTCCCACCACGCCTTGAGCTGTGCGACGGCCTCATCACGGCCCAGCTCACCGTGCTCCAAGCGGAGATCCTTCATGTATTTCCACGCCTTGCCCACCTGCGGGCCGGGCTCGAGGCCCAGGATCTCCATGATCTCATTGCCGTCCAGGTCCGGGCGCACGCGAGCGAGATCCTCCTTGGCAGCAAGGTCCGCGATGCGCTCCTCGAGGTGGTCGTAGGTGCGCTGGAGACGCGCCGCCTTCTTCGGGTTACGCGTTGTGCAGTCCGCGCGGACGAGTTTGTGCAGGCGGGGGAGAAGGTCTCCCGCATCGGTCACGTAGCGGCGCACGGCGGAATCCGTCCACTGGCCTTCCCCGAAACCGTGGAAGCGCATGTGCAGGTAGACCAGCTGACCCACGTCCTCGATGACGTGCTTCGGGTACTTCAGTTTGCGCATCCGCTTGCGCGTCAGCTTCGCACCGACAACCTCGTGGTGGTGGAAGGACACCCCTCCGCCCGGCTTGGCCTCGCGGGTGTCCGGCTTGCCGATGTCATGCATGAGCGCCGCCCAACGCAGCTTCAGGTCCGGTCCTTCTTCTTCCAGCTCGGTGGCCTGGCGCAGCACAGTCAGCGAGTGAGCGTAGACGTCTTTGTGCTGCATGTGCTCGTCGCGCTCGAGCTTGAGCGCCGGGATCTCCGGCAGCACGTGGTCGGCCAGGCCCGTCTCCACGAGCAGGTCAATGCCCTCCCACGGCTGCACGCCGAGCAAGAGCTTGTCCAGTTCCGCCTGCACGCGCTCGACGGTGATGCGGCCTATTTCTTCCGCCATGTCCGTCATCGCACGCTTCACCCGCGGCGAGACGTGAAACCCCAGCTGGGAGACGAACCGGGCCGCCCGGAGCATGCGCAGCGGGTCATCGCGGAAGCTGACCTCCGGCTCCTGCGGGGTGTCCAGGACGTGGTTCAGCAGGTCTTTCAGGCCGTCGACGGGGTCGTGGAAATCCAGCGCGAGTGAATCCTCGCCGTCGGCGACAAGGAGCTCGATCGCCATTGCATTCACGCGAAAGTCGCGGCGCACCAGATCGTCGTCAATCGCGTCGCCGAAGGTGACTTCGGGGTTGCGTGTGACGCCGTCGTACAGATCAGCGCGGAAGGTGGTGATCTCCACCTGCTGGCCGTCCTTGACTGTCGACACGGTTCCGAATTCGATACCGGTGTCCCACACGGCCTCGCCCCAGCCGCTCAAGATGGCTTTGATGACGTCGGGGCGTGCGGACGTCGTAAAGTCCAGGTCATTGCCGAGCCGTCCGAGCATCGCGTCGCGCACCGGGCCGCCGACCAAGTAAAGGGACTCGCCCCGGTCGTGGAATTCCCGCACCAGCGACGTGAGCAGGCCTTCAAGCTCGCGCACCGCTGTTTCCGCCCGGGCGAGCAGCCCGATGAAGGCTGTGGAATCGCCCTTTTCGGGCAAACTGAAAAGCCCGGCGGGGTCGGTGTGGTTCTCGCTCGCGGTCCTCGGGGTCACGGCCATAACCATACTTGGGGTGGTCTCAAGTTCCATATATAAGTCGTGGGCGGATACGATCTGATCTCATGGCTGACTCTCCGAATCCTCCGAAGCGCAGGCGGCGCCGGCGCGGGTCGAGTCATGCCCAAAAGGGGGAGCAGAAGCAATCCCAAAAACAACGACAAAAGCACCAGAAGCAACCCCCAAAATCCCAGAAACAGCAGCCGAACAAGCGCCGCCGCAAGCAGCGCCCCCAGAACTACCGCAAGCCGCACACCAGCCAGTACACGACGGACCACAAGATGGAGACCCGGGACGAAACGTCCGCGGGCGGTTTGGTGGTCTCCGGCATGGCGGAAGCAGTGGCTGCGGACGGCAGTGTGGACCTGAGCAGGATTTATGTCGCGCTGATCGGGCGCCTTGACCGCCGCGGCCGCCTGCTGTGGTCGATGCCGAAGGGCCATGTGGAGCCCGGTGAGCACCAGTGGGACACGGCCCGCCGCGAGGTGTGGGAAGAAACCGGCATTTACGGCGAGCCCTTCGAGGACCTCGGCCTGATCGACTACTGGTTCGTGTCTGACGGCGTGCGCATTCACAAGACCGTGCACCATAACTTGTTGCGCTATGTCGACGGGGTGCTTAACGACGAAGACCCAGAAGTCACCGAAGTCGCCTGGGTCCCCGTCAGCGAGCTGATGGAGCACCTGGCGTATGCCGACGAACGCAAGCTGGCCCGCATCGCCTTCGACAAAATGCCAGCATTAGCGCGTGCCGAGAAACGTGCCGGAAGGATCACGCCGCGGTGATGAAGGCACGGATCTGCGCAGTCGTGGCAGCAGCAGTGGTGGCAGTCTGTGCTTCCCCCGCGCACGCCGACCTGCCGGTGCCGATGGATCCGCAAAACTCGGCCGTGGCCTCGCAGTGGGTCAATCCGCAGATTCGCGCGAGCGACGGCAGCGAGAACATCACGCTCTCGCTTGTCGACGCTCCCTCTACCGCCGATTCCGGCTCCACCGTCGACGCGATTGTGCGGGTGCGTAACGACGGCGATGAGCAGATGGACAACCTCACGGTGACTCCCCGGCGCGGACCTGTCTCCGGGTCTGTCTCCGATGCCCAGGTAGCAACGATTGCGGCGCCGGGGGAGTACACGGTCGCCGGTGACACGGTCGAGGTGCCGAACCTGTCCGCAGGGGAGGAAGCCGAAATCACCGTGCAGGTGGATGTCTCGGACCAACCGCTCGCGGCGACGTTCCCGATCATGGTCGTGCTGGAGCAGGAAGGCACCCACTTAGATAGCGAGCGCTGGCACATGGCCGTGCGGGGTGATCTGCCCGAGGAGCAGACTCCCGCGGGTGTCTCGGTGCTCTACCCGGTGAGCGCACCGGTGGACATTGTGCCGGGGGAGACCGGCGAAGCTCCGAACAGCCCGCCGTTGATTCTGGCCTCCGAGCAGCTCGCGGATCAGCTCGAACCTGGGGGGCGCCTGGATCAGTTGATCGAGACGTACGCGGAGACCACCGACGACACTGGCGTCGCTGACGCCACGTGTCTCGCTCTCGACCCCGCGCTGGTGGACACAGTGGACCGAATGGCGCAGGGGTACAAGGTCGACGACGATCGCCCATCCCCGGGCCGCCAACGCCAGCGCCTGCGCGATTCTTGGGGCCGTGAGGACGCGGCCTTCATGGATGCCGCGCCGGGCCGGGGCGCAGAGGATGCTGCTGCCTGGCTAGAGAAGGTCAAGGCCGCGAGCGCGTCTGGCTGCACGGTGGCACTGCCCTGGGCGAATGCTGACTTGAACGCCATCGCCCGCACCGGTGATAGGTGGCTCATGCGCGAGGCCGTCGAGCGCGGGCCCTTCACCTTGGGCCGCGTGCTGGGTACTCCCATCGTGCAGAACATAGTGGTGCCTGGCGCGGGCTACCTCACCCCGGAGTCTGCGCCGGCGATGGGCTGGGCGGACCACAGCAGGTCGACGGTGCCGCAGGTCGGCATGCAGAGCGCGTGGGAAAACGAGCAGGCTGAAACGCAAGACGGGCCCGGCGGCAAGATCGAGGGCGACCAGCAGACCACGCTGGACACCCCGACGTTGCCCAGCACTGAGGATGTCGCGGCGCCGGAACCGTCCCAGCCGGTGCGCGTGCTCGTGGCGGACAACACCGTGCCGGGGGAGCGCTTCGCCACCGCCACACCCGGTGTGGTGACGGTGGGCTTTGATGATGCGCTGGCCAGTACGCTTGCTGCGACCGGCAGCCACCCGGAGACCACCGGTTACTCCCAGGAGAAGCTGCGCTACGACTACTCGATGGATTCGGTGGCGGCGCGCGATCTCACTGCGGCATCGGCTATCGCGACGGCAGCGCGCACGGCGGGGGAGGAGCCGGTGCTCGTCAATCCGCCGGCGGCGTGGGATGCGTCGACAGCGCAGCAAGTCATGGGTACCGTGGGGGAGCTGATGAGCTCCCGCATAGCCGAGCCGATGCCACTCGAGGAGTACACGCGCCCTCCGGAGCAGATTGATCAGGCGGACCTGGAGGCACTCGGCACGCCGTACAACGACCCGACTGTGTACTCCGACACGGAGATCCTCAACGCGGGCCAGCAGGCGCGCTACATCGACGACCTCACATCCATCCTGGCCAACGAGAACAACATCGCTCTGACCCGCTACGGTTACACCCTCCCGCTGCGGTTGGATCTGCTCGCCGCGCTGCCGGTCACGCACCGCCGTTCTCTGACCTACTACTCGGATGCGGAGTTGCGCACCCGCACGCGGCTCAATGGGGGGCGGGATACGTTGGGGGCGATCAAGTCGTCGATAAGCTTGATCCCGCCGGGGAATGTGTACACGCGCACGTCGGAATCCTCGCCGCTGCTCATTGTCGCGGAGAACGGGCTGCCGCTGCCTGTCGACGCGTCGATTCTGTATCAGGGGCCCCCCGACGCGAAGCTGAATACTCCGGCGGAGTTCCGCATCCCGGCGCGCGGTTCGCTCACCCTCCAGATGACGGCGGACCTGCCGCAGAACAATAAGCGCACTGACCTGCAGCTGTACCTCTCCACGCCGGATAATCGGCCGATTTCTCAGCCGGTGAACATCGCTGTGCAGACGGCCGGCGGGGCGCTTGCCACCCGGATCCTCGTCGCCGGGCTGGCGGTGCTGTTCGCGTTGGCGGTTCTTTTCCAACTCGGGAAACGGCGGAGAGAGCACTAGGATTGAGACCCCTATGGAGAAAGCTGAAACTTCGGACCGCTCCGTCGTAAGGTCCACTGGCTCAATGGCAGTGGCGACGCTGATGTCGCGCATCACCGGCTTCATCCGCACGGTGATGATCACATCGGCGCTCGGCGGCGCGGTGGCATCGGCATTCATCTCGGCGAACACGCTGCCGAACATGGTCACGGAGATCGTGCTCGGCTCGGTGCTCACCGCCCTGGTGGTGCCGGTGCTGGTGCGCGCCGAGAAAGAGGATCCGGACCACGGCGCCTCCTTCATCCGGCGGCTGTTCACGCTGACGTTCACGCTCGTGACTGTGGCCACGGTGATCACGCTCGTCGGTGCACCACTGCTGACACGGCTGATGCTCGATGGCGACGGCCAAGTCAACGTCGTTCAGGCCACCTCGTTCGCGTATCTGCTCTTGCCGCAGATCATGTTCTACGGCTTGTTCTCACTGTTCATGGCGGTGTTGAACACGAAGGAAGTGTTCCGCCCCGGCGCGTGGGCGCCGGTGGCGAACAACGTGGTGACCATCACAGTCATGGCGCTCTACATGCTGGTGCCGGGGTCCATTCACCCGGACGACCCGACACCTGTCACCGATCCGCACGTATTGTTGTTAGGCCTCGGCACCACGTTCGGCGTGGTGGTCCAGTGCCTGATCATGCTGCCGGCGCTCAGGCGCACCGGCGTCGACCTGCGGCTCGAGTGGGGCATCGACGACAGGTTGAAGCAGTTCGGCGGGATGGCGTTGGCCATCATCACCTACGTGGCCATCTCGCAGGTCGGCTACATCATCAACAACCGCATCGCCTCGAGCGTCCACGAATCCGCGCCGATCATTTACGCGAACCACTGGCTGCTGCTGCAAGTGCCCTACGGCATCATCGGTGTGACGCTGCTGACGGCGATCATGCCGCGGTTGAGCCGCAACGCCGCCGACGGCGATGACCAAGCCGTCGTCCGCGACCTGACACTCGGCACGAAGCTGACGTTCATCGCCATCATCCCGATCATCATGTTCATGACGGCGCTGGGCCCCGACATCGGCACCGCCCTGTTCCGTTACGGCAACTTCAGTTCCGAGGACGCCCGCACCCTGGGCCTGACGCTGAGTTTCTCCGCGTTCGCCCTCATCCCGTACGCGCTGGTGATGCTGCACCTGCGCGTTTTCTACGCCCGCGAGGAGGCGTGGACGCCGACCTTCATCATCGCCGGCATCACCTTCACCAAGGTGGTTCTGGCGTTGCTGGCTCCGTTCGCGGCGACGCGCCCCGATCAGGTGGTGGTGCTGCTCGGCGCCGCCAACGGCTTCGGCTTTGTCGCTGGCGCTGTCATTGGCTCTTTCCTGCTGCGCAGCAAGCTCGGCTCGCTGGGCACAGGAGAAGTCCTCAAGACCTCCGCATGGGCAGCGCTTGCTGGCCTGGTCGGTGTCGGGGCGGTCTTCGCCGTGCGCTCGGTAGTGCGCATGGTCTCGCCCGAGCGCAGCTCCGTGGGCATGCTCATCGAGATCGCCGTTCTGGGCATCATCTTCGTCGCCGTCACCGCTGTGGTCCTGTCCTTCTCCAACCTGCCGGAGGTAGAGACGGTCATGCAGCGCTTCAGGCGCAGCACACCGGTGGAGGAGACCGCGCCGGTTCTGTCCACGTTCATGATGGACGACACCTTCAACGCGTCCCCGGTCCCGCCGCCGATGTCTGCTGGCGTTGTCCGCGGCCCGCGCCTGATTCCGGGTGCGGCTGTGTCCGACGGCCGCTTCCGCCTGCTCAAAGACCACGGGGCTGCGACCGGTGCACGCTTCTGGCAGGCCCGGGAGCAAAAGACCGGCCGGATCGTCGCGCTGACCTTCGTGGATACGTGCGGTGCAGCCCCGCTGGCACCCGTCGCGCCGCGCCAGGCAGCTATCGACGCCGCCGGTGTCACCCACCGCACCAACCGCCTCCGCGAACTCCAGCTGCCCGGTGTGGCACCGATCTTGGAGGCGATTCCGTACCGCATGGGCTGCCTCGTCGTCTCCGACTGGATCCCGGGGTCGTCCCTCAAGGCCGTGGCCGAGTCGGGCGCCCCGCTGCTCGAGCAGGCAGTCGACGACGCGATGGTGCCGCTGAATCAGTCTGTGGCCTTCGCGCACCAGCACGGCGTCCCCCTTGGCCTGGACAACCGCGACCGCATGCGCGTGACTGAAGACGGCGCCATCGTCCTAGCGTTCCCCGCCGTCCTGCCGGGCGCGGACCTTGATTCCGATGACGCCGCCCTGGGCTTCGCGGAGGACCTGCTGCACAACCTCTCTGGCGAGGGACCTGGCGAGACCGTGCAGGTGCCAGTGGAGCAAGAGATCGATACACCACCGGTGCGCGGTTTCGGCGAGCGCGGTCTCGGCGCATTCGGCATCACGGCTCTGGTGGCGGTAGCAATCAGCGCGGTCCTCATGGTCGCGCTGCTGACCACGTACGTGCTCAGCCAATTCCGCGATGAGCCGGACAACCCGGTGCGCGACGTGGCTACCGAGTCCGGCCCGGTAAGCCAGGCGCAGTCGCTTCCGGTTTTCATCGCCCCGCTGACGGTGGAGCCGGAGAATTTCGCCCCGCTTGTCGACGGCGACGGCGCCACCACCGCCACCGTCACCCCCGGACAGAAGTTCACGATCACCACGGATGGCCCCTTCATCGCCGATCAGCTGATCTTCCACACCGAGCCCGGCCCTGGGCTGGAGTACACCATCTACGGTCTTGCCGGAGGCAACCGCGAGGTTCTCGCAGAGGGCACGCTCACCAGTGGCCCGCAGCATACCGTCGACATCACCGACAACCCGACGCTCAACGGGCTGGAGATCGCTTTCACGGGTGCGGATGGCACGGCGGTTGCGGTGCAGGAGGTCAGCGTCGTCGGCAAGCGTGCGTTGCACACTGGAGTGCGCAACAACTAAGTGCGTACAGGTGCGCGCGCGTGCCACAATCGGGGTGCAGCACAGGGGGATCAATCGGGGGGACACCATGCATGCACAGCACTACAGCGACAAAGCGCTGGTGGCGGCCTATCTTGCGGGGGATCAGCGCGCGTTCACGATGATCGTGCAGCGCCACCGCCGCCAAATGTGGGCGCTCGCGCTGCGCTACACCCGCAATGAGCATGACGCGCAGGATGTCATGCAGGACGCACTGCTCAAAGCAGCAGTGAAGATGGAGACGTACCGCGGCGAATCGGGCCTGGGGACGTGGCTGTGCCGCCTCGTGCTCAACGCAGGCTACGACCATTTCAAGCGCGCGGACAACAAGCGCCGCCACTTGAGCATCGACGACGACGAGAAGATCAGCCCCGACACCAACCGGGCTCTGTCCCATGAACCGCTGACGCACCTCGACCGCAGGCTCGCGCTCATGCAGGTGCTGGGCAAGCTTCCTGCCGCGAACCGTTCTGCGCTGCTGCTTATCGACGTCGCAGGCCTGTCCATCAACCACGCCGCCCGCGAGCTCGGCGTGCGCCCCGGGACAGTGAAGTCCCGCAGGTACCGTGCCCGGGACATGCTGCTGCAGATGATCGATGAGGACGTGAATCTTGTTAGTTAGGATCACTTGACCTAAGCACTACACTGACAGCCATGACTGAGCCGCAGATCCCCAACATTCCCTCCGCGAACGCGCTTGGCGCGTTCGCTCCGGAGACCGCGACGACTGAGCCGATGCAGGAGGCCGCTGCCACGTCTGCCAACCCGGACGAGGTGCAGGAGGTCATTGTCATCGGATCCGGCCCGGCCGGGTACACCGCTGCGCTGTACACCGCCCGCGCCGACCTGAAACCGCTGGTCTTTGAAGGCTACGAGTTCGGCGGTGAGCTGATGAACACCACCGAAGTGGAAAACTACCCCGGTTTTGAGAACGGCATCATGGGCCCGGACCTGATGATGGAAATGCGTGCACAGGCAGAGCGCTTCGGCGCGGATCTGCGCGCTGAGATGGTTGACCGCGTCGAGCTGGACGGCGACATCAAGAAGGTCCACGTGGCCGATGAGGTGTACTCCGCCAAGGCCATCATCTTGGCCACCGGCGCGGCTCCGCGCCACCTGGGCATCCCGGGTGAGCAGGAGCTGACCGGCCGCGGCGTGTCCACGTGCGCGACGTGCGACGGTTTCTTCTTCAAGGACCAGCACATTGCTGTCGTCGGCGGCGGTGATTCGGCGATGGAGGAGGCGACCTTCCTCACCCGCTTCGGTTCGAAGGTGACCATCATTCACCGCCGTGAGGAATTCCGCGCCTCCCAGATCATGCTTGACCGTGCGAAGGAGAATGAGAAGATCGAATTCCTCCTCAACTCCGTCGTTGAAGAGGTCATTGAGGACGGTGGGAAGGTCGCTGGCCTGCGCATCAAGGACACTGTCACTGGCGAGGAGTCCACGCTGGACGCCACCGCGATGTTCGTCGCCATCGGCCACGACCCGCGCTCCGGTTTCCTGAACGGCCAGGTGGACACCGACGAAGGCGGGTACGTCGTCGTCGATCAACCGAGCACCAAGACGTCGGTGCCGGGCGTGTTCGCCGCCGGCGACCTGGTGGACAACTACTACCGTCAGGCCATCACCGCCGCCGGCTCCGGCTGCCGCGCTGCGATCGACGCCGAGCACTACTTGGAGGCCCACTCATGACAGCGATCAACGTCACACAATCCACGTTCAAGTCTGAGGTCGTCGAGTCCGACATCCCGGTCCTGGTGGACTTTTGGGCCGAATGGTGCGGCCCCTGCAAGAAATTGTCCCCGCTTCTCGACGAGATCGCAGAAGAGATGGACGGGCAGATCAAAGTGGCCAAAGTCAACGTCGATCAGGAGCGTCTCCTGGGGGCGATGTTCCAGGTCATGTCCATCCCTAACGTCATGATCTTCTCCGGCGGCGAGAAGGTCGACGAGTTCGTCGGCCTGGTGCCCAAGCAAGAGATCGTATCCCGGGTGCGCAACCACCTCTGAGCCATTCCGGACCAATAGCAGTACTATGAGACTGTCCATTTGGCCGACTGTCTGAAAGGTGCGAAGTGTTGCGTATTTATCGGGTGGGTGACTCCAGCGCGCGCGTCGCCGAAGTCCGCTCGACCCTCGCACGCTTGGGGTTGCTCCCCGGCTTTGAGGGTGACGTGGGCGAGTGGAATCGCCGCAGCTTCTCCCAGGCAGAGATGCTTTTCGACGATGAGTTGGCCCAAACCCTCAAAGCTTTCCAGCAATCCCGCGGCATTTTGCCCTCCGGCGATATCGATGAGATCACGCTGCGGGAGCTGCGTCACGCCTCCTACACGCTGGGCGCGCGCGTCCTGTCGTACCAGCCGGGCCAGATCATGGTCGGCGACGATGTCGGCCAACTGCAGAAACAGCTGCAGGAATTGGGCTTCTACTCGGGGCGTATCGACGGTCACTTCGGCCCCGACACCCACGCCGCCCTGCAGGATTACCAGATCAACTACGGTATCCAGGACGACGGGATCTGCGGCCCGGAGACCATGCATGCGCTGAGCTTGCTCGGCCGCCGCATCACCGGCGGGTCCACCCAGGCCATCCGCGAGCGCGAGGTAGTCCGCCTGGCCGGCCCGCGTTTGGCGGGGAAGAGGGTCGTGATCGACCCGGATATAGACGTCGATAAGCATGCCGTCGTGCAGGGGCCCTACGGTGAGATCTCTGAAGAGGACATTCTCTGGGACCTGGCGTCGCGCGTGGAGGCGCGGATGATCGCCGCCGGCATGGAGACGATCATGTCGCGCCCGCGCGGGGACAACCCGTCGCCGAAGGCGCGTGCGGACCTGGCCAACAGTTTCGACGCTGACCTGGTGATTTCGCTGCAGCTGGACCGCTACCAGAACGAGAAAGCCAATGGTGTGGCCACGTTCTACTTCGGTTCGGAGCTGGGCGCGTCCTCAATGACGGGGGAGACCCTGTCTGGCTACATCCAGCGCGAGATTGTCGCCCGCACCCCGCTGGGCAACTGCTTCAACCACGGACGCACGTGGGAGCTGCTGCGCATGACGCAGATGCCGTCCGTCGCCGTGGTGGCGGGCTACCTGACCAACCCGCACGACGTGGCCGTGGTGACGGACCCGACGCAGCGCGACGCGATCGCCGAGGCCATCGTTGTCGCCGTGAAACGCCTCTACCTGCTGGAACAGGATACCCAGCCGACGGGCACGTTCACCTTCACGGAATTGCTGCGTCAGGAACGCGCGTGAGCATCCGCGACGAGGTCGAGGATGTCTTCGATGATGTGATCGAGGAGATCCATCCGGAGGTCTTCAACGACCCCGATTTTCTGCCGGGGCTATACGGAGTGGGCCCGTTCCTCGACCTCGTTGCGGAGTTGTCCGACAACATTGACACCGTCCTCGAGGCGACCGGGGCGAAGCAGGTGGATCTCATCGCGCACTCGCAGGGCGGCAACGCCGCGGTGCATTACGTGTCCAACAACCGGCACGAGGAGCAGATCAAGGTCCGCCGCGTGGTCACCATGGGCACGCCCTTTTACGGCACGGACTTCAGTGGCTGGGTGCCGCGCGTGCCGTGGTGGATTATCAACCTGCTCGGCGGCCCGGGAGCGAAGGAGCAGCTGCAGGGCGCCAACGCTCCGGTGACGGATCCGCGGGTGGTGTACACCTCGCTGTACTCCCGGGCGGACACGTGGGCGACACCGCACAGCTCGTCCTTCCTGACGTCCGACAACGGGGCGGACGTGGCCGTCAAAGCCATTCCCAGCGGCCCGAAGCACCCGCTCATGCCGCGGGATATGGAGATCGCGGAGCTGACTAAATGGGGGCTTGAGCGAGAAGCTCAGCAATCTCGGCCTCGCTAAGCAGCCCCTGTTCCGGCGGCAGCTCTAGGCGCAGCCGCGGAATGACAGGGTGGTCGGCGACGATCTTGAACCCTGCCGACTCAAGCACCTCCACCGGCATCAGACCGATCTGCTCCGCGTGCTCGACGATAGTCTTGCAAATCCCGGTCAGTTCGTGCGTGAAATCCGCCTTCACCCCGAATGCTTCGACCGCGGGGAGGCCGCGGGAAGTGAGGTCGACCACTGCGGCGTCGACAAGCACTGCCTCCCAGCCAATGCCCGCGAAGGCTGCGTCGATATGCAAGCTGGTCAGGCAGTACGCGTCGGCGGAGACAGGCGCGGTGGGTAGGCGCACAGCCCCAGGAGCGGCCGAAGGCGGGCACATCAGCAAGGTGGCATGCGCCCGCTTATCGACGATCGAAAACCCAGCCGTCTTCTGCTCGTACACCAACGCGAGCAACCAGGCCGACTTGTCCATCTGGGAGTCGATGCCTTGGTAGTTCTCGCTGAGCGGGTCGAGTTCCCAGAACACGCTGCGCGCGGCCTGCGGGTGTAGGTTGCTCAGCGTGGACGAGGTGAGCGCGACAACGCTGGCCCGGGGCAGGCTCATGCGCCCTCGATGAGCCCCATGATGCGTTCGAAGTCGTCGCGGTCGCCGAATTCGACGACGATCTTGCCTTTGCGCTTGCCCATGGTGACGGAGACTTTGGTGTCCCATTCGTCAGCAAGGCGCTCGGCGGCCTGGGAGAGGAACTCCGGCTGCGGTGCTGGCTCGCGCTTGGTCTTTTCGGGCATCACGCCGTTCTTGTTCAACAGCGTGACGGCTTCCTCCGTGGCGCGGACGGACAGACCTTCAGCAACGATGCGGTCGGCGAGCTGCTCCTGAGCCTCCGGGCCCACCTTGACGCCCAGCAGTGCGCGGGCGTGGCCGGCGCTCAACACACCGGCGGCGACGCGGCGCTGCACCGGCACCGGCAGGTTGAGCAAACGGATCGAGTTGGTGATCACGGGGCGGGAACGGCCCAGCCGATCAGCGAGCTGCTCCTGGGTGACACCGAACTCCTCGAGCAACTGCTGGTAGGCAGCGGCCTCTTCCAGCGGGTTGAGCTGAACGCGGTGAATGTTCTCCAGGAGAGCATCCCGCAGCATGTCCTGATCGGACGTGTCGCGCACAATCGCGGGAATGCGTTTCAGCCCCGCCTTGGAGCCAGCACGCCAGCGGCGCTCACCCATGATGAGCTCGTAGCCGTCCGATGCCGGGCGGACCACGATCGGCTGCAGCAGGCCGAACTCCTTGATGGAGTGAACCAGCTCGGCGAGCTCATCCTCGTCGAAGACGCTGCGGGGCTGCTTCGCGTTGGGGAAGATGTCCCCGATGGGGATTTCTTGGTAGCTCGCACCGATCGAGTCAGCCACCGTCGCCGTCGGGGCGACCTGGGCGGGGATGCTCGGGGCACCCTTGACCTTCTTCGGGGCGGGCTTCTTGCCGATGATCACATCGGCCGCACCGTCACCCAGCGGACCCGTCTTCTGGTGGTGGTCCGCGTTGGACGGGATGAGCGCGGCGAGGCCTTTGCCCAATCCGCCCTTGTTGTTCTTCTTCGGTTGCTCTGCCATGGTTTAGTCCTCCTCACCCAACTCCGCGGCAATTTCCGGGCTGACACCAATCGGGCCCGTGCTGGAATGCGGCTGGTAGTCGCCGCGGGTGGCCAGCTCCATCGCCGCATCGAAATACGCCAATGCTCCACGCGAACCGGGATCGTATTCAATGACCGACTGGCCGAAGCCGGGAGCCTCCGACACCTTCACCGAGCGCGGGATGACATTGCGCAGCACCACGTCGCCGAACTGGCCGCGGACCTCATCCACCACCTGCTCGGCGAGCTTCGTGCGCCCGTCGTACATAGTCAGCAGCACCGCTGAGATGTGCAGGTTCGGGTTGAGCGCCTGGCGGATCATCGAGATATTGTTCAGCAGCTGACCCACGCCCTCGAGCGCGTAGTACTCGCACTGAATCGGGATGAGCACCTCATCCACCGCATTCATCGCGTTGATGGTCAGCAGGCCCAGCGACGGCGGGCAGTCCACGAAGACGTAGTCGAAGTCATGCTCCTCCAGGAAGCCTCCGCGCAACGCATCTGCCAAGCGGTACTCGCGGCGAACCAGGCTGACCAGCTCGATTTCGGCGCCGGCTAGGTCAATGGTCGCCGGGATGCACCACAGGTTCTCGTTGTCACTGGAACGCTGCAGAGCTTCCTCCGCAGGCGCATCGCCAATGAGGAGCTCGTAGCTGGAGGTCTCACCATCGCGGTGCGCAGCCCCGAGCGCGGTGGACGCGTTGCCCTGCGGGTCCAAATCAATCACCAGCACCTTGCGGCCCATCCGCGCCAACGAGGCAGCCAGATTCACCGAGGTGGTGGTTTTACCCACCCCGCCCTTCTGGTTGGCCACGGTGAACACGCGCGGGCGCTCCGGCTTCGGCACGGAGGCGCTGTTCGAGTTCATCTGCGCGGCGCGCTGAGCGGCTGCGCCGATCGGAGTGTCATCCCACATGCTTGACAGAGTACTAACTGGACCGGACAATGCGGATCATGGTTGTGGGTTGCTCCAGAACACCCTCACCAACAGTGAAAATATCGGCATCCACGCCGCCGGCTTTCGCGATCTGTTTCGCGTCGCGTTCGAGTTCCTCGCTTACCGACGCCCCCTTCATCGCCACCATCGCACCTCCCGGGCACACCAACGGAAGCGACCAGGACGCCAATTTGCCCAGGGGGGCGACAGCGCGGGATGTCACAGCGTCGAAAAGCGTCTTTCTCTGCTCTTCTGCACGACCGCGAATGACCGTGACGTTGGTCAGATCGAGCTCCGCAACGACCTCGCTGAGGTAGCTGGAGCGCTTCAGTAGCGGCTCGATCAGGGTGATGTCCAAATCGGGGCGCGCAATGGCCAGCGGGATGCCGGGAAGGCCGGCACCAGAGCCGATGTCCGCGATGCGCTGGCCTTCCTTGAAGGCCTCGCCAATCACGGCGCAGTTGAAGATGTGCCGGTCCCACAGACGGGGAACTTCCTTCGGGCCAATGAAGCCGCGCTCCGCGGCAGTCGTGGCCAGCGAGTCGTGGTACGCCTGCGCCAACGGCAGACGGTCCCCGAAGATCTCCGCTGCGACGTCAGGCACCCTACTTCCCCTTCTTCTTTTTCTTCTTGCTCTTGTTGTTCTTGCTCAGCTCGTTCTGGATTTGCTGGCGGGTCTTCTGTTCCGACTGTGGTTCCGGTTGCTCTTCCGGCTCAGTCACACCTTCCGGGTGGTTCGTGTTCGCGTTGGTGCGCGCCTGGTTCTGTGCGTCCTTGGCGCGCTGCTTCTTGGAACGGTTATCCACCTTGCGCGCGCCGACCTGCGGGGCAGAAGCACGACGCGCTTCGCGCTTGGCCTCTTCCTCAGCAGCCTCTTCTTTGTCCATCTTGTCGAAGACGAGCTTGGTCTGCACCAGCGTCCACACGTTGTTGGACACCATGTAGGTCAGCAGACCGATGTGCCACAGGAAGCCGGTGAACAGCAGGGTTGCCGGCAGGAACCACAGCATCATGCCGTTCATGGTCTTCATCTGCGTCTCCATCATCTCCGGAGACAGCGGGCCGTCCTGGGACGGCTTCTTGCCGCGCAGCTCATCCTCGGCCTTCTTCTTGGCCATGCGCTTGCGCTGACGGGACATGCTCAGACGGGCGTTGAGGTGGGTCATCACCACACAGATGAGCACCAGCGGCAGAGCCACCATGATGATGTTCATGCGGGTGAAGTCCACCGGGGCGAAGGCCGCGAACTGCTCCTCCGGCATGGACATGTAAGACGACAGCGGGATACCGAAGATGCGGGCATCCAGGAAGGACTGCACGTCTTCGGGGGAGAAGATGTAGTTCGCCGTGTTGCGGTTCTGCTCGATGGACATGCCCAGACCGCCGGCACCAGTACCGGTGCGGTTGAACGAGCGCAGCACGTGGAACAGACCAATGAACACCGGCAGCTGAACCAGCGGAACAATGCAGCTGGCCAGCGGGTTCATCTTGGCTTCCTTGTAGACCTTCTGGGTCTCCATAGCCATCTTCTGCTGGTCGTTTTTGTACTTCGCGCGGATCTCTTGCAGCTGCGGCTGCAGCTCCTGCATCTTCCGGCCGGCGCGCAACTGGTTGACCATCGGCTTGACCAGGAAGATACGGATGGTGAACGTCAGGAAGACAATGGCCAGCAGCCACGAGGCGCCCGAATCCGGCGAGAAGATGTATCCGAAAATCTTGTGCCAGAACCACAGCACCGCTGAGATAGGCCAATAAATGAAATTCAGCACAGGTCCAACTAACTCCTGGATCTCAAAAACTACGTCAGCGGTACGGGGTCGTATCCGCCCGGGTGCCACGGCCCGCACTTGCACACACGGGCAACGGCCAGCAAACTCCCTCTGCCTGCTCCATGCCGCGACACCGCCTCTAAGGCGTAGGCGCTGCACGTCGGCTCGAAGCGGCACGTCGAAACCATCTTAAGGGGAGAAACCCACTTTTGGTAAAGCCGCACCGCGCCCACGAGTGCGGAACCCACAGGTCCGCGGGGGGCCGGAATGGCTTCGCCATCGGTGTTGTAGTAGCTCACGTCAGGCGCCCCCGCTTAGATTTCTTGTGCGCGCGGGGGAGGGCGGAGGAGACGTCGTCAAGCAACTGCTTGCTCGTGGCCTCCGCTGCTGGCGGCAGGGCGCGCACCACAATGTCCACCTCGCGCGGGAGCTCACTGATGAACCCCGCCAGCACGTGGCGCAGACGCCGCGAAACGCTATGGCGCGTGACCGCGTTGCCCACTTGTTTAGAAACAACTAACCCGAACCGCGGCCCGCCAGTGATGACAGGATCGGTTCGGGTGTAGTAGTGCACCACCACGGTGCGGGTACCAGCGCGCCCGCCTTTGCGCATGACCGTGCGGAAGTCCGCCGATGATGCGAGTTTGTGGGCGCGCGGGAGCACGGTTTACGCGCTGAGCTTGGAACGGCCCTTCTTGCGGCGTGCGGAAACGATGGCGCGGCCGGCGCGGGTGTTCATGCGGGTACGGAAGCCGTGCTTGCGTGCACGACGACGGTTGTTGGGCTGGAAAGTCCGCTTAGGCACGGGTTTACTCCTTGACGTTGCGGCCGCGGGCCCACCGGGGAAGAAGCGGCCAAAGATGGAACTTCAGTGAGAGCGTGCGCATGAAACCCGGTGGTGGAAGCGCAGTGGTCCTCTCACGCACATCCGTCGGGCAACGCCCTGGATGCGACAGACCTAAACAGGATACGGCAGCTGCACGGGGTGACACAAATCGCTGTAGACACAGCTAATTCCCAGCAAACAGGGGTTTTCAGCGGGGGTGACGCTTCCCGCTTCAAGCTACCCCCGAAATAACATGGCTGTAGTTATCCACAGGGGAGCTGGCGACACGCCGACGCTTACTGCGGAAGAGGAGAAGCGAACGTAACGCTGCACCCCGGATCGCCCGATGTAGAAAGTAAACGATTGGGCCATTTGTAGACATCGGGGCTGAACGGAGGGTAAACAGTTCTATCGCCACAACTTCATTGAACAGGAAGCTTCTCCCTGTGGATAAATCTCAAGGAAACCTTAAGGTTCAACGCGGTAACTTATGTTTCTGGCAGGTCAAACCATATTTCTCTTAGGAAAGTGAATTCCACAGCGAGGAGCCTAACTTGTGGAAAAGCTCCGTTGGGGCAAATCCCACACCTGTGGATAACGTTGTGGAGTACAAGGTAGAAGCGATGTTCATATCTGAACGGGATGTGAATAGGCCAGTGGATGATATGCAGTCCAATCATCCATCATCATTCATTGGCTGAGGCATATTTAAGGGAGAAGTAGGCGAGCATGGCATTCGATCAGCAGGCGCTCGACGCGCTGTGGCAAGACGTTGTCAACGAACTTCTCAACCTTTCAGAGCGACCCAACTCACCCGTACCCACATTCACACCGGGCGACCGAGCGTATCTGCGCCTCGTGCGCCCCGTCATGCTTGTCGACGGCTACTGCATCCTCTCCGTCCCGCACTCCGCAGCGAAAAACGTGGTGGAAAATCAGCTCGGCCCTTATATTGTCGAGATTCTCACCCACCACTTGAACCGGCCGTGCAATATTGCGGTCTCCGTCGACGCAGCGGCTCCAGAGCCTGCACCCGAGCCTGAACCGCCTGTGCAGCACACGGCACCGAACCCGACGCCGTGGTTCCCGACCTATTCTGAGCAGGCACGACAATTCCCAGCTCCGATAGCAGGGGAGCAGTTGCCGATGGGCCTGGACGAGCTGGCGCGCATCCACGCGCAGCAGCAAGAACAGCACGCCATTGAAGAATCGGCGCGCCAACAGGCAGCGCACCCGGTTGTGGAGGTGCCGCAGCGCATTCAACGCGAGAAGCCCGCGCACGATCCGAACCGCGAGACATCGCTGAACCCGAAGTACACCTTCGAGAACTTCGTCATCGGTTCTTCCAACCGTTTCGCCAACGGCGCCGCTGTCGCCGTCGCCGAGAATCCGGCCCGTGCCTACAACCCGCTGTTCATCTGGGGCGGATCCGGCCTGGGCAAGACGCACCTGCTGCACGCCGCCGGAAACTATTCGCGCGTGCTGCAACCTGACTTGCGCATTAAATACGTCTCATCGGAAGAGTTCACCAACGACTACATCAACTCTGTCCGCGATGACCGCCAAGAATCGTTCAAGCGCCGGTACCGCGATCTGGACATCCTCATGGTCGATGACATCCAGTTCTTGGAAGGTAAGGAAGGTACTCAGGAAGAGTTCTTCCACACCTTCAATGCGCTGCACCAAGCGAACAAGCAGATCATTTTGTCCTCTGACCGTCCGCCGAAGCAGTTGACCACGCTGGAAGACCGTTTGCGCACGCGCTTTGAGGGCGGACTGATTACAGATGTCCAGCCACCGGACCTGGAAACGCGCATTGCCATTCTGATGAAGAAGGCAGCTGCCGACGGCACCCAGGTCGACGATGAAGTACTGGAGCTCATCGCGTCGAAGTTCGAGTCGTCGATCCGCGAGCTCGAAGGTGCGCTGATTAGGGTGTCGGCGTACTCCTCACTGATCAAGGAGCCGATCACGCTCGACGTTGCCCAGATCGCCCTGCGTGACATCCTCCCGGATGAAGGCGACATCAAGATCACTGCCACCACCATCAAAGAGGTGGCCGCGGAGTACTTCCGTGTGTCCTTGGACAAGCTCACCGGCGCCGGCAAAACTCGCACAGTCGCGCATGCCCGCCAGCTAGCTATGTATCTGTGTCGCGAACTGACTGATTTGTCACTACCGAAGATCGGCCAGGAGTTCGGTGGCAAGGACCACACGACAGTGATGTACGCCGACCGGAAGATCCGCAAAGAAATGACGGAGAACCGCGAGACGTACGACGAAATCCAGGAGCTCACGCAGATCATCAAGACGCGAGTCCGCTCACAATGAACTTTCCACACAGTTTTCCACCCCAGTTTGCACCCGCAAGCTGGGGTTTTTCTTTTATCCACAGAGTTATTCACAGCTGTGTAATTCCATGGGTGTAATTAGCCCGGGCGCCCGTGTGATGTTGGTCTCCAATGCTCAATTCACAGGCCTCGACCGAATCACACGCCCCGGTGGATAACGTGTGGGATATCAGGGGCGAAGCGGTGGAAAACGTGTGGTTCGCTGTGCACACAAAAAGCGGCCGATCTTTTGTCCACAAGGAATCGGGGTTTCCCACACGAATTCCACACCCGTCACCCACACGCCGATTCGGCCGACATTCTTGGCATTTGCCCGTTCATCCACAGACTGCACAACACTTACTGTTCTTCCCGGGTTTTTTCTTAGTACTTAAACCAAGAGAAAGAGAGGGTGTGCACAACGCCCGCCGCCGCCCCGCACGACCTGCTTTCACGAATCACAAAAGCCCGTGCCCTTTTTGTTGCAGCGGGCAGGTCAGTCGGTAGGCTGAATGACCAGTTGGCACTCAAGGCCCTAACGCGGCCCGAACGCAGCAGCAACAAGGAGCAGGCAAGCATGGACACCCAGGCAGACGTGAACGTGTCATTCCGCGTCCACAAAGATGACCTCTCGGATGCGGTGGCATGGGTTGCACGCAACCTGCCCACGAAAAACACCCAGCCTGTGCTGCGCGCTGTCGTGATCACAGCGGATGACAATGGTTTGGAATTCGCCGGCTTCGACTACGAGGTTTCTACCCGCGTGCGCATCGCCGCAGAGGTGGACCAGCCTGGTCGCGTCGCTGTAGCCGGCAAGCTCATGGCCGACATTGTTTCCAACATGCCGGCGAAGCCGCTCGATGTTTCTGTTGCCGATAACCAGCGTCTTCTTCTCCAGGGCGGCTCCGCCCGCTTCGAGCTGCCGCTGATGCCGCTCGATGATTACCCGCAGCTGCCGGTCCTGCCCGAGGTCACTGGAACCTTGGACACCACTACGTTTGTCGATGCCATCACCCAGGTCGCTTCTGCTGCCGGCCGCGATGACACGCTGCCGATGCTCACCGGTGTCCACATGGAGGTCTCCGGCAACCGCGTGCAGCTGGCTGCCACCGACCGTTTCCGTTTGGCTTTGCGCTCGCTTGAGTGGGAGCCGAAGGCACCGAACGTCGAGGCGAAGCTGCTCATCCCGGCCAAGACTCTGCTGGATAACGCGCGCACCCTGGACACTCACCTGGAAGAGCCGGTCGAAATCGCCGTCGGCTCGGGCGAGAACGTCGGCGGCGACGGCCTGTTCGGCCTGCACTCTGGCAACCGTGAGACGACCACGCGCATGCTCGACGCCGAGTTCCCGAACATTCAGCCGCTGCTGCCGAAGACCCACACCTCGATGGCTAGTGTCGAGATCGCTCCGCTCATGGAAGCAATCCGCCGCGTCAGCCTGGTCGCCGACCGCAATGCGCAGCTGCGGATGCACTTCCAGCCGGGCGAGGTCACGCTCTTCGCCTCTGGTGCTGAGTCCGGTGAGGCGAGCGAGAGCCTGCAGTGCGCGTTCACCGGTGCAGACGAGCTGCTCATCGCTTTCAACTCCGGCTACCTGCGCGACGGCTTGAACGTCATCCACACCGATCGCGTCGTCTTCGGGTTCACGGAAGCATCCCGCCCGGCGATCATGGTCCCGGAGCCGGATGAGCTGCCGGAAGCTGGCCCGGACGGATCCTTCGAGACTCCAGCGACGAACTTCACGTACCTGCTCATGCCGGTCCGCCTGCCGGGCTAAACCAGGTCCATCACCCGTGTATCTCCGTGAGCTCGACCTACGGGATTTCCGTTCCTGGCCTGAGCTGAACTTGGCGCTCGAGCCTGGGGTCACGGTCTTCTCCGGCCGCAACGGCCACGGCAAGACGAACATCGTCGAGGCCGCGATCTACACCGCGACGCTGGCCAGCCACCGCGTGTCCCAGGATCAGCCGCTCATCCGCACCGGCGCCAACAATGCGCGCATCTCGGCGACTACGGTCAACGACGGCCGCGAACTGACCACCCATCTGCTGATCAAAGCCCGCGAGCAGAACCAGGCGCAGATCAACCGGACCCGTCTGAAGTCCCCGCGCGAGATGCTCGGCGTGCTGCGCACGGTGGTCTTCGCGCCGGAGGATCTTGCCCTGGTCAACGGTGAGCCCGCGGAACGCCGTCGATTCTTAGACACGCTCGCCAGCATCCGCACCCCGCGCTTCGGCGGGGCGAAAGCCGACTACGACAAAGTTCTGCGCCAGCGCAACGCTCTTCTGCGTTCGTCGAATATGGCGCTGCGCCGCGGCTACAACGACGATTCCGGTGCCGCCGCGCTGAGCACCCTGGACGCGTGGGATGCGCAGTTGGCAGCGTTCGGCGCGCAGGTCGTCGCAGGCAGGCGCGTGCTTATCGACGCCCTCAGCAACCCCGTCCACACCTCCTATTCCTCCGTCGCACCCGAATCCCGACCAGCCGCGATCGGGTACTCCTCCACACTGGACAAGGCCGTCACCGAGTTGGCCGGCGAACCCTCCAACGACCCGGCGATCCTGGAGGCTGCCTTTCTCACCGAGCTCGCTCGCCGGCGCCGTGATGAAATCGATCGCGGGACCACGCTCGTTGGCCCGCACCGCGACGACCTGTTGCTCACGCTCGGCGACCAACCAGCGAAGGGATACGCTTCCCACGGCGAGACCTGGTCGTTCGCCCTCGCACTGCACCTGGCTGAGTACGCGTTGCTGTCGGAAGACGGCGTGGATCCCGTGCTCATTCTCGACGACGTTTTCGCTGAGCTGGACGCGAAGCGCCGTGAACGGTTGGTGGCTGTCGCACAGCAAGCGGAGCAAGTGCTCATTACCGCTGCGGTCGGCGATGACCTGCCCGACAACCTCGATCAGCATGTCGCCGCCCGCTACTCGGTGGTGATGGAAGACGGGATCTCGCGGTTGGAGGAGTCGTGACCGACAACCAGGAACCAGTCGACTTGGTCACTGCGACGTTCCAGAACCTGCGCGCCACCGCCAAGCGCCGCAACGGCAAGGTCCCCAATCTGGCGAAGGCGCAGAAGGTGGTGCCGACGCGCTCGCTCGGCAAGGGTGACGGTCCCACACCTGTCGTCCCCGGATTAGACCTGACTCCGGATGCCACAAAACCGCGGAGTTTTCGCGGCCGGCCCACCGGTGCGGATGGTCGGGCGCTGCCGCGGTCGTATGAGGTGGCGGGATTTGCGTCGTTAGTAAAGAAGGAGATTCAGCAGCGCGACTGGACGGAATCCATCGCGCACGGCTGGGTGATGGGCAACTGGGAGGAGCTCGTCGGCGCGAAGATCGCGCAGCACACCGAGGTCACCATGATCAAAGACGGCGAGGTCTTTGTGGCGTGCGACCAGACGGCTTGGGCGACGAACCTGAAGTACATGCAGTCGACGGTCCTGGCCAAGATCGCGGAGAAAATCGGGCCGGGCGTGGTGACCAAGCTGCACGTTTTCCCGCCGAAGACGAAGAACTGGCGTTACGGGCCGCTGCATGTCAAGGGCCGCGGTCCAAGAGATACCTATGGATAAGTGTGAACGATTCGGTGCCCCGTTTTTCGCCACCTGGGGTTTCTCCGACGCATTCCCTCTGGGAGGTTGAATCGTTCACACGCCGCCCGGATCAGCCCCACACGCTCGGCCGCTACCGGGAATGTCTGCAGCGGCATGTAAAATAACCACGGTTAAGCAAGCTTTTTCCAAGGAGAGTCGTTCACGTGGCTGAGCAACAACCGAACTACGACGCGTCATCGATCACCATCCTCGAGGGGCTGGAGGCCGTCCGCAAGCGTCCCGGTATGTACATCGGTTCCACCGGCAGTCGCGGCCTACACCACCTCGTGTGGGAGGTCGTGGACAACTCCGTCGATGAGGCAATGGCAGGTCACGCGGACAAGGTCGAGGTCACGCTGCTTGCCGACGGCGGAGTTCAGGTCGTGGACAACGGCCGCGGCATCCCCGTGGAAATGCACCCGTCGGGCGCGCCGACAGTCCAGGTGGTCATGACCCAACTGCACGCCGGCGGCAAATTCGACTCTGAGTCTTACGCCGTCTCCGGTGGTCTCCACGGTGTGGGTATCTCTGTGGTGAATGCGCTGTCCACCCGCGTCGAGGCGGACATCAAGCGCGATGGCAAGCACTGGTACCAGAACTTCACCAACGCGATCCCGGACGACCTGGTCGAGGGCGATAACGCCCGCGGCACTGGAACGTCGATCCGGTTTTGGCCGGACGCGGAGATCTTCGAGACTGTCGAGTTCGACTACGACACCATTTCCCGCCGCCTGCAGGAAATGGCCTTCCTGAACAAGGGTCTGACCATCACCCTGAAGGACGAGCGCGTCTCCGATGAGGAGCTTGAGCTGGAGGCGATCGCCGAAGAAGGCGACACGGCTCAGGTTGTGGAGGGGGATTCGTTTGCGGATGAGGATGTCGTCGATAAGCAAGAAGACGGCGACGTCGCTCCGACCTCGAAGAAGAAGCGCGAGAAGAAAGTCACCTACCACTACCCGAACGGGCTGGTGGATTACGTGAACTACCTCAACCGCACGAAGACGGCGATCCACCCGACCATCGTCGGTTTTGAGGCGAAGGGTACTGACCACGAGCTCGAGATTGCGATGCAGTGGAACGGCGGCTTCAAGGAGTCTGTCCACACCTTTGCCAACACGATCAACACGCACGAGGGCGGCACGCACGAGGAGGGCTTCCGCGCGGCACTGACCTCGCTGATGAACCGGTACGCGCGCGAGCACAAGCTGATCAAGGACAAGGACCCGAACCTCACCGGCGACGACTGTCGCGAGGGCCTGGCCGCAGTGATCTCTGTGCGCGTGGGAGACCCGCAGTTCGAGGGCCAGACCAAGACCAAGCTGGGCAACTCCGAAATCAAGGGCTTTGTGCAGCGGGCGGTGAACGAGCACCTCAACGACTGGTTCGATGCGAACCCGGCGGAGGCAAAAGTCATCATCAAAAAGGCCGTGTCTTCCTCTCAGGCTCGTGAGGCTGCGCGCAAGGCCCGTGAGTCGGTGCGCCGCAAGTCCGCAACCGATCTGGGCGGTTTGCCCGGCAAGCTCGCCGACTGCCGCTCGAAGGACCCGGTGGCCTCGGAGCTGTTCATTGTGGAGGGCGACTCCGCGGGCGGTTCGGCCAAGCAGGGCCGCGACTCGATGTACCAGGCCATTCTCCCTCTGCGCGGCAAGATTCTGAATGTGGAGAAGGCGCGCCTTGACCGCGTGCTGAGCAACAATGAGGTCCAGGCGATCATCACGGCGCTGGGCACGGGCATCAACGACGAATTCGACATCTCCAAGCTGCGCTACCACAAGATCGTGCTCATGGCCGACGCCGATGTGGACGGCCAGCACATTGCGACGTTGCTGCTCACGCTGCTCTACCGCCTCATGCCGGAGCTCATCGGCGATGGCCACGTGTTTTTGGCCAACCCGCCGCTGTACAAGCTGAAGTGGCATAAGGGCGAGCCGGGTTACGCCTACTCCGATGCGGAGCGCGACGCTGAGCTGGAAGAGGGCCTCAACGAGGGCCGCAAGATCAACACCGACGACGGTATTCAGCGCTACAAGGGTCTCGGCGAGATGAACCCGGGCGAGCTGTGGGAGACCACCCTCGATCCGGAGAACCGCATCTTGCGCCGCGTCGAGCTTGAGGATGCCCAGCGCGCCGACGAACTCTTCTCTATCCTCATGGGCGATGATGTCGCTGCCCGCCGGTCCTTCATTACCCGCAAGGCGAAGGACGTGCGCTTTCTCGACGTTTAGGAGGTTTTCCCCTCAAACTTGGGCGCTCTCCCCGCCAGTGCTGGCACAATAGCCTGCATGACGTCCGTGGATGAGCATTACACCTTGTCGTACCTGCCGGATCACTCTGTGAGCACGGTTTATTGTTTCGAGCCGAAAGAGCCGCGCGCCGGCGCGCCGCTGGTGATGATGTGGCCCGGGTTCGGCATGGGTGCGCGGTATTACCGTCCGTTGGCGAAGGAACTGGCGTCGCGCGGGTACTACGTGGCTATCGGTGAGTTGCGCGGCCAGGGCACGAACACCACGAAAGCGATGCCGGATAACCAGTGGGGCTACCACAACTTGGCATCGGAGGATTACCCGGAGGGCATCAAGGCGGCGAAGAAGGAGCTCTCGCTTCAGCCCAACCATCCCACTTATTTGCTGACACACTCCATGGGCGGCCAGGTGGGCTCGATGTTCCTGGCACGGCCGGAGGCTAAAGAGCTCAACGTCCAGGGTCTGATGGGAGTCGGTTCCGGCAGCCCCTACCACCGCGGTTTCACCGGGAAGGACCACGTGCGCGCTCTGCTTGGCGGGCAGATGATGGGCCAGGTGGCCAAGCTGCGCGGCGTGTGGCCGGGCGGCGCATTGGACATCGCCGGTTACGGCCGCCAGTCCGGCCGGCACGTCTACGAGTGGTCGCGCTTCAGCCGCATGAACACCATCGCAGATCTCCAGGGCCAGGACATCAACTACGCCGAGGAGATCAAGAACGTCCGCGTTCCGGTGCTGCTGACCCGGTTTGCGAACGATTCCGAGTGCACCCTTGAATCCTGCGAGTACCTTCTCGAGCACCTAGAGAAAGCGCCACGCAAGGCCGAGGAGCTTCCCGGCCGACTGGGCCACAACCGCTGGGCTCGTGAGCCGGGAATCGTGGCGGACCGTTTCGAGGAGTTCGTCGCGCAGCAAATCTAGTCCCACGAAACCCCGTCGCTGAAGGCAGTTACCGTCCCGATACCGCCTGAGGTTTTAGCCGAAAAACTGGTGAATGCTTAAGCCCGTTCTAAGCTTCACCCGGTTCCGTAGCGTCACCTGTTTATACACGTAAACCGAGCTAGTAGTTACGTACCGATTGTGCAAAAGTATCGTCTGGATCCTCCGGTTCCTCAGGTTCTTCCGACCGGGGCAGCTCCGGTTCCAGCGCGGGCACGGTCCCTGCGCCGGAGGCTGAGCCAGCAGCGCCCGGCTCCGAGTAACCGAAGATAACGCTAAGGCGGTCACCCTTTTCGGTGGCCGCCTTTCGCCTTCCCTGGGGGATGTTTTCAACGATTCTCCCTCGGCGGTCACTCCCGGCTGGTATAAAAAGAGACACGTGACACGGGGTGCCCTCTGGGGGCTGAGATAAGACCCGTTGAACCTGATCCAGTTTGGACTGGCGGAGGGATTGTCACGGGGACGCTCCTGCGCACCAGTGCGCGTGCACCCGTGGGCCTTTCGCCAGGAGGAAAGAAAGGCCCGAGGACAATGAAGATCTCCAAAAAGCTCGCAGTGTTCATGGCTGCGTTGGCGGGAGTGTTCATGCTCACCGCATGCGCGGACAGTGCAGACCAGGCAGGCGGTGGTGCCGGCGGCGCTGGCGGCGACAAGATCCGCATCGCGCTGGACTGGACGCCGAACACGAACCACACTGGCCTGTACGTGGCCATCAACAAGGGCTACTTCAAAGACGCCGGTTTGGATGTGGAGGTTCTGCCGTACAACGACTCCAACCCGGATCTCATGGTCGATGCCGGGCAGGCGGAGTTCGGCGTGAGCTTCCAGGACACCGCTACGATCACTATGGCTGCTGGGGCAGACGTGCGCTCGGTCCTCGCGGTCCAGCAGACCTGGTCCACTGAGGTCTCCGTTTTGGCGGACCGCGACGAGATCAAGAGCCCGGCTGACCTGGACGGCCTGACCTACGGCGGCTTCGCTAACCCGTCGGAGGAAGCCACCATGCGCGGCGTCATCCAGGCCGCCGGCGGCAAGGGCGACATCGAGACCGTCACCCTGGGCACCAGCGCGTATGAGGCGCTGTACAACGGCGACGTGGACTTTACCGTCCCCTTCGTCGCCTGGGAGGGCATTGAGGCCGCAGATCGCGGCGTCGAGCTGAAGAACTTCGCCTACACCGACTACGGCTTCCCGGACTGCTACAACGTGATCATCCTGGGCAACGGCACCTGGCTGGAGAAGAACCCGGAGCAGGCGAAGAAGTTCGTCCAGGCACTCCAGCGCGGCTACCAAGACTCGGTCGATGACCCGGATGCTGCAGCCCAGATCCTGCACGAGGAGAACTCGGACCTGCTGACGGACGTGGACTTCCTCAAGCGCAGCCAGCGCATGCTCGCCGAGAAGTACATGCTCGATGAGGGCGGCAAGTTCGGCCGCCAAACCGAGGAGCACTGGGCTGAGCTGGGCACGTTCCTGGGGGAGCAGGGCCTGCTTGTGGATGCCAACAACAAGCCGCTGACCGAGGACCCGGACTGGTCGACCTACTTCACCAATGAATACCTCGCGGATTAGCGTCGTCACGCCGGTCGTCTTCCTCACCGCCCTCATTGCGGTGTGGGAGGCTGCCGTGCGCCTGACCGGGGTCCGCCCGCAGATCCTCCCGGCGCCCAGCCGGGTGGTCACCGCCGGGTGGGAGCAGCGCGAGGTCATTGCCGGCCACGCCGCGTCCACGCTGGGCGTCACGCTCGCTGGCTTCGCGCTGTCTATGGTGTGCGCGTGGTTCATTGCCATCGCGGTGGACTTCTCGCCCACACTCAAGCGCGGCCTCATCCCGCTACTGGTGGCCTCGCAGACGATCCCCGTGATCGCCATCGCTCCGCTGATGATCATTTGGTTCGGCTTCGGCATGCTGCCGAAGATGCTCGTGGTCGCTCTGGTCACGTTCTTCCCGGTGGCCATCGGGCTGATCGAGGGTTTTGACCGCACTGACCGCGAAGCGTCGAACCTGTTGCGTTCCATGGGGGCCAGCCGCTGGCAGGAATTCAGTTTGGTGAGGTTGCCGTCGGCTCTCCCGTCGTTCTTCACGTCCTTACGCATTGGCATCACCTACGCCGTGACGGGCGCGATTTTCGCTGAGTACGTTGGTGCGCGCCAGGGCTTGGGCATTTACATGAGCGTGCAGAAGAACGCGTTCCGGACGGACCTCGTGCTCGCGGCGGTGGCCGTGACGGCGGTGCTCAGCATCGCGCTGTACCTTTCCACGTACCTCATTGAGCGTGCCGTCATTCCGTGGCACGCGGCCGAAAGGAGGGCGCGCCGTGGCTGAAACACCCCGCCTCTCACTCCAGTCCGTCAGCCGCACATTCGGGGCGTTGCACGTGCTTGACGGTGTCTCCTTCGACGTCGCGCCGGGGGAGTTCGTCTCCCTCGTCGGGCCATCGGGCGCGGGCAAATCAACGCTGTTCAACATCATCGCTGGCCTCGATGCGCCCGATTCAGGCTCAGTGCTTTTCGACGGCACCCCCGCCCAAGGCCGCCGCGACCTCACCGCCTACATGCCCCAGAAGGACTTGCTCTTTTCCTGGCGCAGCATCTTGGCGAACGCGGCGCTCGGGTTGGAAGTCCAAGGTGTGCCGCGGAAGGAAGCGCGTGCCCGGGCCCGTGAATGGTTCCCCCGCTTCGGCCTCGACGGCTTTGAGGACTCGCTGCCGTTCGAGCTGCCCGGCGGCATGCGCCAACGTGCCGCGCTGCTGCGCACGGTGGTGCAGGAGCGCAGCACCCTGCTTCTTGATGAGCCGTTCGGCGCCCTCGACTACCTCACCCGCCAAGAACTCCAAACGTGGATGCAACAAGTGTGGGCCGACAACTCATGGACAGCACTGTTGATCACCCACGACGTGCGCGAGGCCGTCATGCTGTCTGACCGCGTGGTCGTGTTCAGCCCCCGGCCGGCCACGGTGCGCGAGATCGTGGAGATCGACTTGCCTCGCCCCCGCGGGATCGATGTGCTCGCATCCCCGGAGTTCGGTGAATACGAACGGCAGATCCTGTCGCTGCTTTAACTTTCTTTGATTCCGTGGGCTGACCCCACGGAATCGAGCGCCTGCTGCCAGAAGTCGCGCTCGAGGCGGGACGCCGTGCGGAAAATGTCCAGCAGGCGCTCAAACCGCGGTGTGCCCACGAGGTCCTCGGCGGGCATCTCGGCAAGCCGGTCCAGCGTCTCGATGGATGCCTGGCCCATGCCTTGGAAGTCCTCGGCGGCGTAGGTGGTGATCCAGTCGCTGTACGGGTGATCCTCGCGGCCCTCCAGGCGCGGGGCAAGGTATGTGCCGATCTCGGCGTACCCGATCTGGCACGGAGCCAACGCAATCTGCAGCTCCAGCACGTCACCGGCCAGACCCGTGTCGATCACGTAGCGGGTGTAAGCCACGGTGCCCATCTTCTCCGGGGCGCGGTCGAGCTCGTCTTCGGAAATGCCCCACTCGGCGGTGAGCTTCCGGTGCAGCTTCGTCTCGTCGATAATGCCGGACATCGCGGTGCTCACGGCTTCAATCTCCGACAGACGACGGCTCTTGAACGCGGCCAGGGCATGCGCCCGGGCGAAGTGCACGAGGAAGAGGTAATCCTGCACGAGGTAGTCTTGGAAAGCTTCGAGGGGCAGTGTGCCGTCGCCAAGCTTTTCCACGAACTCGTGCTTCGTGTATTCCTCCCACTCCGGCGCGCGGGACTTCAGTTCTTCATACAGCGTGGTCATGGTTGCTCCTAGTTAGTCTCGATCGGCTCGGCGTAGGCGGCGTCGAAGAAGTCGAGCTCGAGTTTCACTGCGCGGCCGAAGAAGTCGCTGAGAACCTGGCGGGTCTCCTCGTCCTTGTCGCCGAGGCGGTCGACCTCACTGCGCAGGAACTCCACCAGGGTGTGGAACTCGGGGTAGTCGTGCAGCTCAATCCACTCGTTGTGGACAAAGCTTTCCGGGCGGTCCTCCGGGGCCTTGACGGCCCAGTCGAGGTAGAGCCACTCGGCGACGACCAGCACACCGAGCGCCGCCGCGTAGGAGCGCGTCTCCGCCGCCTCACGCATCAGGCCGGTGAAGCCTGCCGTGGCGTCCGAGTCCGGGATCTCCTTGCGCTGCTCTTCAGTCACGCCCAGTTCATCGAAGGAGCGCAGAAAATACGTGTTCTCGTCGCCGGCGACTTCACCGATGAACTGGGACAGGCGCAGGCGCGGCGCGAGATCGTCCGCAGTGGACATAGCCGCGCCGAGCAACTGCAGGAAGCTGTCCACGAACCGGTAGTCCTGGACCAAGTAGGAGGCCATGACGCCGGGGTCAATGGTGCCGTCGAAAAGCTCCTGCACAAAGCGGTGATTGACTGCTGCATCCCACGTTTCTCGGTGGGTGTTGCGCAGCTCGTCGGTAAATCGTGCATCAGTCATAAGGACATTCCTCCGCGAATTCGAATTCGATCAGGTTCAGCGGGTGTGATCTCAGCCGGACTAGTTGCCCGGCACCCCGTGTCGTATGAGTCCACGCTACCGGAAACGCGGACTCCCCGCGGCGCCGTTTTCACGGCCTCCGCGGGGAGTCGGTACAGGTTCAAGTTGCAGTCCTTCCGCCACAGCGCCTCGTAATCACATCAGTCACTGCAACCACAACGGTTCACAACTTTAACATCAGTGGGGGAGGGGCGCCACTTTCCGCGTTGAAAAGTTTCTCAGCGGCCTAAAACTGCAGGTTTTTGGTGAAATCCTGGATAGCCTGCTGCACCTGCGGCAGCTTGAGAATGGCCCCGGCAAGGACAGCCAGTGCCGCGAAACCCAGCCCGACCGAGATCGGCGCGAAGCCGGTGTACGCGCTGCCGAGCGGTGGTTCTTTCGGCGTTTCCCAGCCATCCGGGATCTTGTCGGCGTTGTCCTTTTGCGAGGATGCTGAGCTGAACGCCTGCAGCGCCGATCCGCTGCCACTGGAATCAGCCGCCTGAGCAGCCGGAACCGAGAGCAGCGACGCCGACAACGCAGCCGCAGCGAAAGCAGTGGTGAGCTTCTTCATAGTTAGCTCTTGGCGTGGCGTTCAACGATGTCGCCGAACTCAGGCAAAACCGGGGCCACGATCTTGCCCACCTTGCCGCGTAGCGACGAATACACCTTCCCCACAGCCGCCGGCGCCCGATCCGCGAACGAATCGCCGATTTTCAGCACCGAATCGGTGACCTCGTCCTCATTGGCGGCGAGGTAGGCGCCGAACGAGTCCTTGTCACCGCCGGACTGGTACTTGTCCCAGTGCGGAGTCAGCTCCTCGACGATGTTGGGCAGGAGCTGGTTGATGCCTTTGCGGAGGGCGTCGTCGTCGACACGCGTGGCAGCGCCAACCGCTCCCTTGATTGCCATGCCAGTCACACCGGACTGGTTGGACACAGTTTCGTTGGCCAGATTGGTCAGGTCGCCCACGACAGCGTCGCGGGTGGGGTCGTTGAGAATTGCTTTCAAGTCACTCATGCCAGCTATCGTATGCAGAACTGCACAGCTCGCGCACAGCAAGGGTCGAGGTGGGGTCTTGCTGGCGTGCGTGAGTTTAGAACGGCAGGCGGAATCCGCCGTTGTTCTGCATGAACGCGAAGATGGCCGCGCCGGCGGCACCCAGCAGCGCCAAGGCACCGAGCAGGATTCCGGCACCCGATGAGCCGTTGCCAAGGGTTGGGCCGGTCTGATTCGGGGTAGTCCGGCTGGACTCACCGACGGTGAACCTGATCTGGGACGCCTTCTTCGAATTATCAGGGAAAGTGGCCATCACCGAAAATTTCACCCTTGCGCCCCGGCCGGAGTTGGCGGGAGCCTTGGCGGTCACCACGCCAGTGCTGCGATCCACCGAGGCAGTCCAGCCGCTAGGGACCTCCCCCAATGCGAAGGTGGTGCCGGCAGGAACGTTCTTCTTGGTTGGAGCAGCGCTACCAGCCTTGTTGGCCGGGATTGTCACGGTCGGGTACGTGATCGTGGCGTTGTCTCGCTGCCACTGTCCCTGCTCGGAGATGGTGAAGTACAGCGTCTCCAGCTGGGTATTGCCGTTCGGGAACCAGACTTCGACGGCTACGGTGAACCGACCCGGCAGAAGATTGCCCTTCGGCTTAACGGTCACGTCGCCCTTGTGATTTATAGTCGCTTCCACGGTGTTGCGAAGCTGCGGGTTCAGGTCGTGGCGGATCTTGAAACTCGTGCCTGCAGGCAGGGACGCGGTCTGGCGGGCGGTGGCTGTCTCATTGCCGCGCATGGTCACCGATTCCCACACCGCTTTGTGCTCGTTCAGCTTTTGCTGCGCAGTGACCGTGGCTTGGTAAAACCCAACGTGGCGGCCTGCGCGCGTTTTCACGGTCACGGGGAACTCGATCCGCTTCTGGGAATTGTTCTCCTTGTTCACCGGTGCCTTAACGGTGACGACACCTGCCGAGTCAACGGAAAATTTAAAGCCTGCATACTCAGGCTGCACGGAGAACTGGTAATCACCCTCGGGGGTGCCCTGCGGGACAATGCGCACTTCGCCGCCGAAGCCTGTCTCGGCATCGGGCCAGGTCAGGCCTCCAACGGGTGCTTTCCCGCAGTGGTCTGGGCGGTGGCAATCGGGGCGGTGGGTGCGCTAATGCCTGCACCGACGAGCGCGGTAGCGCTAACCAGCGCGATGGCCCGCATTGTGATCTTCATGGTTGTGGTCTCCAGGCAGTCTGATTCTTATACTTAAAATTGACTGCCAGAAGAGTAGCAAAACGTCATGAAATAGTTTCAGCCCAACGTACATAGACATCCCGGGCGGTCGACGCGAAAGCGCTATTGTCCCCACGCAGCGGCTCAAGCTTGACGACGCCCCGAGCCAAAGCCTCACCCGCCGCCACCGGCGAGTCGAAAACCGGGATGCCCTCGATCCGAGCACCGGGGATCGCGGCCGCAGCGCACAGGGCGGAGTAGCTGCGGATGGCGCCGCCGTGGTGGGCGCAGAACTCGTCAGCGATGATGAGCAGTTGTTCAGGCGTGAGCGGTTTCATGAGCGGTTCAAGGGTGCTGCGGTTTCAGGTCGCTGCGGAAAAGTTTACAAACTGGATTTCTGTCTGGAACTGTTGGTGCAGGTCAGAGCGTTTCGTTGGTCTAGATCGACGACAAGCTTGTCGAGTAATCCGCACGACGCCTCCGGCGAGTCTTCTATCGGTTAGTTCTGGCGTCCGGTCCCGGTTTTATGGCCTTCGAGGGGCCTTGCCAAACCCGCTCCTGCAATCGAGTTTGTCATCGTTTGCAGGAGGCCCGGCGGCGAAGGGTTTAGGAGCGGAAAGCAGGGCCCGGCGGCCAGGGGAGGGCAGGGCCGGCGGGCGAGGGGCGAGCGAAGGCCCACCCCGAGACGCACCTCTACCCCTCACCTGGCCGGGCGCGACGGATCCGGGCTTCCATCCCGGTGTATCCGGGGATGGTGTCGCGGGCGAGCTGGGTGACGGTGGCGTCGTCAAGCATGCGAGCTGCTGCGATGGCGACCGCTCTTTTGACTGCTTCCTGTTTTGAGCACCCCCATGCGGAGGCGAGCACAGTGAGCGCGCGGTCTTCCTCGGTGGACAGTCTGAGCGTCATTGCCATGCGTGAATGGTATCAAACTGATACCGCACGCCATCTCGGGAATGGCCTCAGTGGTGCGTAGACTGACCACTGACATGTCCAGAGATAGAAAGGTCTCACATTGAGTGACGACACTTTGAGCGGTGACACCTACGACCGCATTCTCCCTATCGATATCAATGAGGAGATGCAGACCAGCTACATCGATTACGCGATGAGCGTGATCGTCGGTCGTGCGCTACCTGATGTGCGCGACGGCATGAAGCCGGTGCACCGCCGCATTATTTACGCGATGTATGACTCGGGGTACCGCCCCGAGCGCAGTTACGTGAAGTCCGCGCGCCCGGTGTCGGACACGATGGGTCAGTTCCACCCGCACGGTGACTCCGCGATTTATGACACGCTTGTGCGCCTCGCGCAGCCGTGGGTCATGCGGTATCCGCTTGTCGACGGCCAAGGTAACTTCGGCTCCCGCGGCAATGACGGCCCGGCGGCCATGCGTTATACCGAGTGCAAGATGACGCCGCTGGCGATGGAGATGGTCCGCGACATCCGTGAGAACGCGGTCGATTTCTCCCCGAACTATGACGGCAAGGCTCAGGAGCCGGACGTGCTGCCGTCGCGTGTGCCGAACCTGCTGCTCAACGGCTCATCCGGTATTGCCGTTGGTATGGCCACGAACATCCCGCCGCACAACCTCGGTGAGCTGGCGGAGGCCATCTACTGGATCCTGGACAACCATGACGCGGACGAGAAGACCACGCTCGACGCCTGCATGGAGCGTGTGAAGGGCCCGGACTTCCCGACGGCCGGCATGATCGTCGGCGACTCCGGCATCCGTGACGCGTACACCACCGGCCGCGGCTCGATCCGCATGCGCGGTGTGACCGAGATTGAAGAGGTGGGCACGCGCCAGGTCATCGTGATCACCGAGCTGCCGTACAACGTCAACCCGGACAACTTCATCTCCGGCATCGCCGAGCAGGTCGCTGCGGGCAAGATGACCGGCATCTCGAAGATTGAGGACGAGTCCTCTGACCGCGTGGGCATGCGAATCGTGGTCACGCTCAAGCGCGATGCGGTGCCGCGCGTGGTGCTGAATAACCTGTACAAGCACTCGCCGTTGGAGACGAACTTCAGCGCCAACATGCTCTCGCTTGTCGACGGCGTACCCCGCACCCTTCGCCTGGACCAGATGCTGCGCTACTACGTGGCACACCAGATTGAGGTCATTGTTAGGCGCACCCAGTTCCGCCTCGACGAGGCCGAAAAGCGCGCCCACATCCTGCGCGGCTTGGTTAAGGCATTGGACATGCTCGACGAGGTCATCGCGCTGATCCGCCGTTCCCCGACGGTCGACGAAGCGCGCGAAGGCCTGATGTCGCTTCTCGACGTCGACGAGGTCCAGGCCGACGCCATCCTGGCGATGCAGCTGCGCCGTCTGGCAGCCCTCGAGCGCCAGAAGATTGTCGACGATCTCGCCGCCATCGAGGCCGAGATCGCTGACTACAAGGACATCCTGGCCAAGCCGGAGCGCCAGCGTGCGATTGTGGCTGACGAGCTGCGCGAGGTCGTGGATAAGCACGGCGACGAGCGCCGCACCAAGCTCGTGGCCGCTACCGGCGACGTGACCGAGGAAGACCTCATTGCGCGCGAGAACGTCGTGGTCACCATCACTGCGACCGGCTACGCCAAGCGCACCAAGGTGGACGCCTACAAGTCGCAGAAGCGCGGCGGCAAGGGCGTGCGCGGTGCCGAGCTGAAGCAGGACGACGTGGTGAAGAACTTCTTCGTCTGCTCCACGCACGACTGGATCCTCTTCTTCACCAACTTCGGCCGCGTCTACCGGTTGAAGGCCTACGAGCTGCCGGAGGCGGGTCGCGCCGCCCGCGGCCAGCACGTGGCCAACCTGCTGGAATTCCAGCCGGAGGAGAAGATCGCCCAAGTCATCCAGATCCAGACCTACCAGGACGCCCCGTACCTGGTGCTGGCTACCCGCGACGGCCGCGTGAAGAAGTCCCGCCTGACCGATTACGAGTCCGCTCGTTCCGCCGGCTTGATCGCCATCAACCTCAACGAGGGCGACACCCTGATCGGCGCGTCCTTGGTGGGCGATGACGACGACATTCTGCTCGTCTCCGAGCAGGGCCAGTCCATCCGCTTCACCGCCGACGACGAGCAGCTGCGCCCGATGGGCCGCGCCACCGCCGGTGTGAAGGGGATGCGCTTCCGCGGCGACGACCAGCTGTTGGCCATGACCACCGTGTCCGACGGCCAGTACCTGCTGGTGGCCACCTCCGGCGGCTACGGCAAGCGCACCCCGATCGCGGAGTACAACCCGCAGGGCCGTGGCGGCATGGGCGTGATGACGTTCAAGTACACCCCGAAGCGCGGCAAGCTCATCGGTGCCCTGGCAGTGGAGGAGGATGACCAGATCTTCGCCATCACGTCAGCTGGTGGGGTGATTCGTACGGAGGTGAACCAGATTCGGCCGTCGTCACGCGCGACGATGGGAGTGCGCCTGGTGGACCTCGGTGACGACGTTGAGCTGCTTGCTATCGACGTCAACGTCGAGGACGAAGGCGAGCAGGAAGCCACCGCAGTGGCCAAGGGTGAGAAGACCCTCGAGGAGGTCTCTGACACCGTCTCCAGCGCCGCCTCCACCGAAGTCTCCGGCACGGCGGTGAACGTGAACTCCGTGGAGACCGACGAGGTCGGGGAGTCGCACGACTACGAGGATGACTCTGAGGACGACTCTGAGGGTGAGGAGTAGGCCATGGCCGCACGCAACGTGACCCTCACCCGGATTCGGCCGGGCAGCGCCTTCAAGATCGGCATCCTGCTGTCGCTGATCGGCTTCGCAGCATGGCTGCTCGCCGTGACGGTCCTGTACTTCGTCATCGATGCAGCAGGTGTCGTGGACTCGATGAACTCGCTGATCGGCGGCGTCGGCGGCGAGACCGCGATCGATTTCCCGCTCGTGCTGGCCCTGGCCGGTCTGAGCGGGGCGACCGGTGTCGTCTTCGTCGCTCTCATGGCTCCGCTGACCGCGTTCATCTACAATGCGTTGGCAGACCTTGTTGGTGGCCTAGCCATCGAACTAACCGACCAGCAATAGGGCATGTGACCAGGCGATTTGGTTCTATCAAAGCGTCTGGGTAATGTTCTAGAAGTTCCGAGCGGGGCCTATAGCTCAGTCGGTTAGAGCGCATCGCTGATAACGATGAGGTCGCAAGTTCGATTCTTGCTAGGCCCACAAGTTCGGAACAAAGGGGCATTAGCTCAATTGGTAGAGCGCCTCCCTTGCAAGGAGGAGGTCAGGAGTTCGATTCTCCTATGCTCCACAGCTCAGACCCCCTGGCTTCGGCTAGGGGGTCTTCTTGCTGTGTGCGACGTCCGTAGGAGAAAGGCTGCCGAGCTCCGGGTCTCAAACTCATAAATCGAAGTGCGAAACTGCTAACTCCTGGCGGAGGGATACGTGGTCATGGTCGGGGGTCAGGGGAGAAAGGCCACGGTCTACAGCCGCGCTTAGAGGTTGGAATCTAAGAGTCAATGAAACTATGAAATGAATGGCTGAAATTCGCACTTTCATTCGCAGTTTGACACTTTGATTCTCAGTTTGATGCAAAGTGGGAATCTCAGAGACATGAACTAGACCCTTATCGTTCTTCCGGCCTGCAGTTACATCCGCGGTCCACGGGGATCATCAACCTGCCCAAAGTCGCCCGCGCGGTCTTTGGTGGCTTGGCATTCGGTGCCGGTAGTTCTAGAGGGTTGGCAATTCCCAGCTAGTCACCGCCTGAACTTGGCGGTTCGTTGCTGCACCCGGCATACGTTTGAGCACCCAATTGCGCGCTGCCGCTATGCGAGCACCGCCGGTGTGCACAGAGCGCCCAACAAGCCTGGATTGACGCGCAATCTGCTGGCTTCGGCGCAGACGGTGCTCGTCGTAAGCGCTCAAATCCACAGTGCCCTTCTGGAGAAGCCCGGCAAGAACTGCAGCATCTTCTAGGCCCTGGCACGCGCCCTGACCGAGGTTCGGGGTCATGGCGTGGGCCGCATCGCCCACCAACACCACCTTGCCGGAGTGGTAACTCGGCAGGGGAGACGCCAACTCCTGGATGGGCAGGTACTGGATCGACTCATCCGGCGTTGAGCGAAGCAAAGCAGGAATGGGCTCATGCCACTGACCGAAGGCGTCCCTCAACTGGCTCAGGCCGGTCTCGCCGGGTTGAGCTTCCGGGCCGGTGCGGACAGCGAACCAGTAGACGCGGCCGTCGTGAAGCGGAACGGCGCCGAATCGAGCGCCTGCGCCCCAGGTTTCGAAGCCGGCGTCGAGTACCGGGCCCTCGGTGATTGCCCGCCACGCGCTGTAGCCTGCGTAACTGATTTCTGGGCCGTCAAAGCAGCTGCGGCGCACCGCGCTGCGGATCCCGTCTGCACCGACGACCACGTCGAACTGTTCCACCGCGCCGTTGGCGAAGGTGACAACGCCGGAGCTAGCGTCAACGGCCAAAGCCTCGGCGGAGGTGTGAATGCGCGCCTCAGGGATGCCGTCGATAAGCAGCGCGTGGAGCTCGGAGCGACCGAGCGCGAGTGAAGCTTTGGTGACCTCAGCTGGGATATGCGTCAGCCAATTCCCCTGGGGGTTGCGAATTCCACCCCGTAGAGGGACTTGGTTCTGTTGCAGCTCACGGAAGCGAGCGCCGATGCCTAAAGCATCGAGGGCGGCCAGACCGTTCGGGGCGAGGGTGATACCGGATCCACCGCCGCGCACCTGTGAATGACTCTCGTGAATCTGCACGTCCATGCCGTTGCGGTGAAGTGCCGCGCCCAGTGCAAGACCCGAAATGCCAGCGCCGATGATGCCTACTCTCATGGCCTCGAGCTTACTGGCCAGCGTGAACGGCTCCCCAGCCTGACTATCTCGCGTCAGGCACTGACCCGTCGACGAACACGAAGCGGGCATCGCTCATCTCCTCCAGGGCGGCGCGTACACCCGCGGCGGTTCCGGACTCGGGGTGGTTCATATGGGCCAGCACAATCGCGCCGTCAGGCGCGTCCTGGATGCGGGCGGCGACCTGACTTGCGGAAGCTTTGGCTCCGTCATCACCATTGACTGAGAACCCGGCGATGCTCACACCGAGGTCGCGGGCAATCTGCACGGCGACATCGTCGTAGTGGGCAGTTCCGGAACGGAACCAGGTCGAATCGGCACCGAAAGAACGCAGCAACTCGCGGTTGACTTCGATCTCGTCAATAACCTCGGCGGGAGAGCTCGTACCGGCGATGCCGTAGGCGGATTGGCCATTCACCGACAAGGGTGCGTGGAGGGTGCCGTGGTTTTCGAGGCGGAAGAGGGGGTCGCTGTGAAGCGTGCGCGTCATGTCAGGGTTCTCCTCGATCCAGCGGTGGTTGAGGAAGAGCGTCGCGGGAACGCTGAACTCCCGAAGCGTATCGACGAGCGCCTCATCTACCCCCATCCCCGTCGGGCCGCCGCATGCGTCAAAGGTCAGGGCGATCGTGTGCGCGCCGGGCGTGGTGGGGACAGTGTCGGTGATGCCGTCCATGTGCAGATCGAACGTAGTGGGGGTAAGGGTCGCGTAGGTCTCAGCCGACGGCGGGGCAGTGGTGCTCGGTGTCGTGCTGGTCGGGGTGACTGCGGTGGTGCGCGTGCCGCTGGCCTGCGTGTTCCCCTCCAGATTGGCGCACCCGCCGAGCACGGCGGCACCGGCGGCGATGAGAGTGCCGGTGAGGAATTGTGCGCGACTGAACTGCTGATCCATTCCGCTTATCGTCATGGGCCGGCGGGCGGTGCGCAACAATGGCCTCCGAATTGTCCCCATCTGGGGGACGCGGCGGCGACGGGGAAGCGCGTTGACTACCAGGTATGCGTAGTTCAACGTTCATGTCTTTCAAGAGCACCCCCGCGATGTGGCTGTTCGCCGCCGTGTATGTCGCCTGGGGAGTGCGGGGTTTCTTCATTCGTTTCGACGCGCCCGTGGCGATAGCGGCCAACGCCGTGCTCGCTGCCGTTGGTGTGTGGGCGTTCCGGGGCGTCATTGTGGATCATGCGCGGGGTTTGGCAGAGAATCTCCGCCAACCGCTGCGTGTTCTCGGTGTGCTGGGCTTGTTCTTTGCGTGTCTGATTGCCGGAAGCGTCATCTTCAGTATCGCTATCAACCTGACGGGGTTGGCGGATTATGAATTGGAGAATGATGTGGCGGTGGGGGAGATCGTCGTCAAGCAATCGGCGTTGGTGAGCGTTGCGTGGATGGCTGTGCTCGGCCCGGCCGGGGAGGAGCTGTTCTTCCGCGGGTTCCTCATCCGGTTTCTCGGGCAATGGTTCGCGCCGGGATGGGCGATCGTCGCGTCGGCGTTCATCTTCGGGCTGGTGCACGCCAGCGGTGTCAGCGCGGCGGAGATGATCTTCGTCCTGCCGCACATTTTCGCAGGCCTCGGCTTCGGGCTGGTGACGTGGAAGGGTGGTATCGTGCTGTCATTCCTGCTGCATGCGGCGGTGAATACTCTGTCGCTGCTCCCGATGCTGATCCCATGATGCGAACACGTCTGACGTTTCTCACCGACATTGCGGTCCCATGCTTGA
Source organism: Corynebacterium sp. CCUG 70398 (assembly GCF_024454055.1). Lineage (NCBI taxonomy): Bacteria > Bacillati > Actinomycetota > Actinomycetes > Mycobacteriales > Corynebacteriaceae > Corynebacterium > Corynebacterium sp. CCUG 70398. Next base: position 111,203 of record NZ_JAGPYZ010000004.1, on the reverse strand, counting down.
TTATGGCGCTGCTGTGGATCCCGCGGCCGGAGCACGTCGCGTCCACGGCTGATGCGGCCACCGGCGCGGTCTTGTGCGTTCTCGCGGTTGCCGCTACGGCGTTGAGCAGGCGGTTTCCCGTTGTCATGCCGGTGGTGCTGCTCGTTACGACCATCGCGGGGTGGGCTCTGGAGCTGATCCGGGATCCGTTCATCGCATTCTCCTGGAGCCTCATTCCGCTGGGCATCCGGCACTGGCGCGCGATCCGCCGCTGGCTGCCCGCGCTGTGGATCGGTGTCATCGCCAGCCTGGTGATCGCGGTCGACGGCCTGGGCTCGCTCGCGGTTGCTCCGGTCGCGGTCCTGGTCAGCCTCATCATCGCGGAGACCGAAGGCCGCCAGCGCAACCTCGAGGCACGCGAAGCAGAGGCGGCGTTTGCGCACTACACAGCACGCGAGCTTCACGACGGCATCGGCCACAGCCTCTCCGTCATCCGCGCCGAAGCAGGCGTGGGGCTCATGCTCCCCTCTGTGGCCACGCACGATGATGTGCGTGACGTGCTCACCCGGATCGAATCCCAGGCCGAATCGGCCATGGCATCCGTCGCGGAGATTGTGGACGTTTACGGCGAAGGCGCAGCTGACGGCGCGCAACACAGCATCCGCGATGCGATTGCCGCCGACCGGGCCGCCGGTCTGAGCGTTACCGTGCACGGGGCGATTCCTGAGCGGGAGGTTCCCGTGCGCATCATGCAGGAGATGCTCCGCAACGCGCGGAAGCATTCGGCAGACGGGCACTGTGATTTGAGCTTCGAGAACACCGCCGGCGAGTGGGTTGTGACCTGCACTAACGCAGTCTCGTCGCGGCTTGGTGAGGGCCACGGGCTGAAGAATCTGGAGACCCGCGCCCGCGCCCTCGGCGGTAGCGCACAATGGGGCATTCACGATGGCGTGTTCCGCATTGAGGTCCGCGTGCCGGGCCCGTCGCACAGAAAGGCGTGGGCATGAGCGCGAGCATTGTGCTTATCGACGACAACACCGCCCTCCGCGACGCCTACCGCCGCGCCATCGAACTACACGGGGGCCTTGCGATTGTCGGTGAGGCGAGCGGTGGGGCAGAGGGCGCCCGCCTGATTCAAAGCGAGCGTCCCACCGTTGCGCTGGTGGATATGCGCATGCCGGAGTTGGACGGTTTGGGGGTGCTACGCGCCGTCGATACGCAGGCGACAAAGGTCATCATCTTCACCGCGTTCAATGAGGAGCGCTACGTCGAGCCAGCTCTGCGCTTAGGCGCATCGGGGTTCCTGCTGAAGAACTCCTCGCCGCGCGACGTTCTCGCAGGTATCGACGCTGTGCTAGGCGGCAACGCGTGCCTGGCGCCCGAGGTTGCCCGCCGGTTGCTGGACACCATGCAGTCCCGCAGTGAAACCGATGCGGGGCAGCTCTCCCTGGCGCAGGTCGCGTTGAGCGAGCGCGAACGGGAGGTCATTGCTCTGGTGGCCCGCGGTATGAGCAACCGCGACATCGCCGCCGAGCTGGTCGTGGAGCCCGAGACCGTGCGAACGTACCTCAAGCGCATCTTTGCCAAAACGGGGATGACGAACCGGACAATGCTGGCCGTCGCCGCCATTGAGGCGGGACTGGCGGCGCCAGGCCGTTAGGTGCGGCGTTTGGGCAGCGCGCCATGAGGACCTCACTGGCTGGCTTGCACCGGAAGGAGTGGCGTGCAGGTTATCGGCGTAGCTGAGGGTGCGTCGCGTCGACAGTGTTGGCCGCTTTCGATGTAGCTGTCCGCAGACTGTTTCTTAGTTTATCTTTACGTTATACTCATGAAACGATTTTGCAATCATTCCAGAGCGGATCTTGAGGCGGTCTACGGAATATGGATTCACGCACTAGCGGTTTCGCACGATTCACCCAGTTTCTTCAGGCACTTTTCCCGCAACGCAACGCTCGTAACGCGTCGCTCGCAACCTGCGTGATCACAGCGCTGACGGCTTCCTTCTTGGTGGCTCCGCAGGCACAGGCGGAAGATACGACGACCTACCGCGGTACGAACGGTATTGGCATTGTCACCAAGCATGTCGACGACGCGACATCAGTAAGCGAGGTCGAAGAGTCCTTCCGGACCGCCAAGGAGATGGGTGTTGAGTGGACCCGTGTTGGCGCTCCGTGGTACCACATCGAGCGCGAACGAGGTCACTACAACTGGAAGTTCCTCGACCAGACCGTTGAGATCGCTAAAAAGTACGACATCAAGGTCATGATGCAGGTCTCCACCGCACCTCAGTGGGCCACCAGCGTTGGAGACATGTCCGAGGCAGAAAAGAACTCGCTCGACCACTACAAGGACACCTACGCGCCGAAGCCCGAGTACTACAACGACTACGGCCGGTACTTCGCTGACGTGGTCAATCGCTACTCTGCCCACGGAATCGTGGACTACGAAGTGTGGAACGAGCCGTCGATGCAGGGCTTCTGGAGGGAATCCTCCGATAACCCGAACCCGAGCCCGGAAAGCTACACCAAGCTTCTCCAGGCGACCTACCCGAAGGCGCACGCTGCTAACCCGAACGTGAACGTCATCGCTGGTGGCCAGGTTGTGCTTCCCACCTACGATGATGGCACCGTCGTCAACGGTGTGGAGTATCTCGAGCGGATGTATGACGCTGGTGCCAAGGGTAACTTCGACTCCTTGGCCCACCACCCCTACGGCATCGGTGCAGAGTACTGGGAATACAACGGCTGGGCCTACATGTTCGATGAGCCGAAGACGAAACGCTCCCCAGGCAAGTCCCTCCACTCCGTGATGTCCGCTCACGGTGACGGCCACAAGGAAATCTGGTTGACCGAGACCGGCCAGGACACCCTCAACGCCAACGAGCAGGTGCAGGCGGAGACCTACCAGGACTACATGGAGGCCTGGAACGAAACCCCCAACCTCGGGCCGATCATCTTCTACCAGCTCCACGACCGCAAGTCCTACGGATCCAATGATAAGGAAGACTACTTCGGTGTTCTCCGTGCCGATGGTTCGTGGAAGCCGGCTGCCCACACCATTAAGAACTTCACCGGCGGTGATGACGCCACACCGGTCGAGTCCGAAGCCGTGCCACCGGCTGACGACGACACCGAGGTGGACTCCGGCGCGCCCGTTCCTGCAGAAGGATCCGAGCCCTCTGAATCGTCCGAAGCCTCCCAGCCTTCGAAGCCCGATTCCGAAGAAAAGGCCGAGGCGAACAAGGAGAAGTCCGCACAAAAGTCGGACTCCGGAGATAGCCCCTTGGCTCGCCTGTGGACATCCATCTCTGGCTTCCTGCGCAATAACGTGTGGAAGAAGTTCCTGGACTTGTTCTCCTAGTACTCCCGGTAGGACTAACCCGAAGCTCCCGGCAGACGTGCTGTAACGGCACGGCTCCCGGGAGCTTTCGCTATTTTGTCCCGCAGTTGGCAGGCTGTGCGGAAAAGTTGACAAACGTTTCCCCGGTTTGGGGCACCGAAAACCTTTTGACCTGCACAAATGGCGCTAGGCAGAAATCCAGTTTGTCAACTTTTCCGCAGGAGGCGGATGCCCTTGAGTCCTCAACGCTGAGCAAACAGAAATCTCCGCGTCAAGGCCCCCTTTTGAGGCCCCGGGGGTCTCGTTTGATCACGACGAACCTGCAGTTAGCGGGGAAAACTAGTCCGCCACTCCGTCACGTTGTGCACCGCCACGCCGTGCCTATGTAACGAACACGTATCGGCTAAGTAAATAACACATGTAGAAAAGCCGAAGAACTTTGTGTACAAATTAAGAAACCTCAAGTTTCTATCAGGAGGCATGGCATGAAGAAGAACACGCGAGTCGTCGGCAGCGCGATGGCCGCTCTGGCAATGAGCATTGGGTTAGCAGTCCCGCCGGCGGCGCTGGCGCAGGAAGACCCGAGCTCCCTCTCAGAGCTGAGTTCGTTGAGCTCGGGCAGCTCTGCGGTCGACGGCTTGAGCTCGACCAGCTCTGAACTGGACGGCTCGAGCGCCGCCGACACCGGGGCGGTGATGGATGACGTCGAAGAGCCAGATCCCGTCTACCGCAGTGGTCTCCCTAACGTGACTCCGCAGGGTGAACCGGGAACCGTGCTCGCTGAGGTGCCGCTCGACCAACGCGTGGGATTAGACAGCGCATCGGAGCAGTACCGCATTGCGTACACCACCGTGAACCAGCACGACCAACCTGCAGTGAGTACTGGCGCTGTCTTCTTGCCGGAGGGTGAGAAGCCGGAGGGCGGCTGGCCCGTGCTGGCCTGGGCGCACGGGACGGTCGGCTTGGCTGATGAGTGTGCGCCGTCGATCAACCCTCTCTCCCAGGTTGAAGCAGATTACCTTAACACCTTCCTGGACGAGGGCTACGCGATTGTCGCTTCTGATTACGTGGGGCTGGATTCTCCCGGCTTCCACAGCTACCTCAACGGAAAGGTCGCAGCAGAGAACGTTGTTGACTCCGTTGCTGCCGCGCACAACATGGAGATCCCGCAAGACAGTGAGCCCGTGTTCGCCGACAAATGGTCGGTGATCGGGCAGTCCCAAGGAGGCGGTGTTTCTCTCCATGTTGCTCGCCAAGCTACGGGGCTGAGTGAGGACATGGGGCTCGACTATCGCGGTGCAGTGGCAACGGGTGCACCGGCGTACGTCGAAAACCTCATGGTGGCTGCCGGACCTACCTTCCCGCGCACACCGCAGACCGGAATCTCGGCAACCTACTCGCTGTACATTCTCGCTGCTGTGCAAGAGGCTAACCCGGATGTCGACTTCGACTCCGCTTTGACCGACGAAGGCCGTCGCATGATTGCGGAATCCAAGAAGAGCTGTCTCTTCGAGGTCGCTGAAGCCATGAACGGTGTGAGCCTGGCGAAGGCATTCAACAAACCGCTGCGCGAGGTACCGGGCGCGGACGCCGCGATCCGTGACTTCCTGACCACCCCGGTGAGCGGCTACGACAAGCCGGTCTTCTTGGGCCACGGTCTGTGGGATTGGGACGTGCCCACCCCGATCGGGATGGTGCTCAACTCGGAGATCTGGGCCCGCCAGTTCATCGGCAACCCGCGCAACAACCGCGTGGTGGTCCGCTGGTACCCAGCCGACCACGTGGACACCATGCTCATTTCCACCAGGGATTCCGTGCCGTTCCTGGCCGGTATCATGAGCTAAACCCCAGTTGAAAGCTCACAGACTAGCCCGGGCTGAGCTCAGCCCGGGCTATACTTGTAGCTCGGGGTGGATGTCTTTGTCCATGAGGACACGCTCGCGCCAGAACCCGGCCATCGCCAGGAGGAAGGCCGCCACTCCCACGAAGGCGAGGACACCGAGGGCTTGTTCCAAACGCGGGTCGCCGGTAGAGGAACCGAAGAGGGTGTGGCGCATCAGGTCCACCGAGAAGCGCATCGGGTCCCAGGAGTGGACCCACTGGATGAAGTCCGGCTGGACTTCCGGCGGGTAGACACCGTTGGAGGCCACGAGCTGCAAAGTCATCAGCACCATGGTCAGCAGACGGCCCACGTTAGGGCCGAAAAGGGCGTTGATGGCGATGATCGAGGTGACAAACACCATCGAAATGAAGCACAGCGCGCCGAGCATCTGGCCGGGGTGCACCGGGTCGATATCCAGCAGGAAGACCTGGACGAGCCACAGGATCAGCGCCTGAATCAAGCCGATCCCCACGGCCGGGATCCAGGTGCCCATGACCACGCGCGCCGGGTTTGTACCGGAATCGATCGCACGGCGGGAGATCGGGTTGAAGATCATGAACATGATCAGGCCGCCGAACCACAGCGACAGCGACAGGAAGAACGGCGACAGTCCCTGGCCGAAGGTAGTCAGGGTGTCACCCGTCTCGTTGAGGCGGACAGGGGAGGAGGCCACGGATGAGGCGTCCTCCAGCTTGGAGCCTTCAAAGCGGGGGACTTGCTCGGCGCCTTCGGTGATTTTCAGGGCGAGTTCGCCGGAGCCGTCGTCAAGCTGAATCAGGCCTTCGTTGAGGGCTTCGACACCGACGACGAGTTGGCGTGTGCCGTCGACAAGCATGGGCGTTTTCTCGGCTGCCGAGTCGACACCGACGACCAGCGTCTCGGTGCCATCGGTCAGTTCCCCGGTGCCCGTGACGAGCTTGCCGGAGCCGTCGTGCAACAGCTTCAACGCGGCGGAGAGGGTTTCCGCGCCATCAGCGGCCGTATTGATGCCCTGCACGTACTCCGCAGCGGGGTCGTTGAGCTGGGTGGACAGCTCGCGGGCGCCGTCGCGAAGCTGCCGCAGCTTGCTGATCGTCTCCGGATCCAGCGCGGTATCGACCATCTGCTGCGTCTCCGGATCAACGGTGATGCCGGCCGCCGCCTGCGCCTCACGGGCCTTGTCGACCAGGTCGCGCGCTGCCGGACCGCCGACGTTTTCTAGGTCGTCGATCGCTTGGTCCAGCGCCTCATTGATCTTCCTGTTGGCCTCCTGCAGCTGTGCGAGCTGGTCGCTGACACCGGTGACTTCATCCACTCCAGCGGACACAGCGGCAGCACCGGCACCCAGCGCGTTGGTCGCCGTGCGCAGTTTGTCCATGCCGTCCGCGAGCTCGTCGGCGCCGTCCGAAGCTTCCCCGAGGCCTTCGTTGAGCTTCTTGGCGCCGTCGTCCAGCTTGTTGGCACCGTCGTCAAGCTTGTGCGCGCCATCGACGAGTTCCGGAAGCTTTTCGACGGCAGTATCAACCCCATCCTCAAGCTTGTGCACCCCGTCCTCAAGCTTCTGGGAGCCATCCTTCGCTTCACCGGCACCCTCGTGCAGTTGACCGGCACCCTCAGAGGCTTGGTCCATGCCGTCCCCGATGGTGTTGAAGCCCATGAACAATGTGTTGGTGATTTGCTCGCCGACGGTGCTACTGATCACCGCCGTCATCACACGCGCCACCTGGTTACCCAGCATGGTGGGGATGAAGCCGTTGGTGTTGTTCAACGTGACGTTCATCTTCGCCGGGTGCGGCTCGTCCGAGTTCACGGACACTGCAGCCTCAGAGAAGTCCTCTGGGATCTCCACACCCAGGTAATAGGTGCCGTCCGCGATGCCCTGCTGTGCTTCCTCCGCGGTGACCTCGACGAAGTTCATCGGCTCGACCTTGAGCAACTCTTCTGTCACCTGCTCGCCGGCGCGCATTTCCTCCCCGTCAGGGCCCTCTGCGCCCTTATCCGAGTTGACCAGCGCCACTGGGATTTTGTCCAGGTTGCCCATCGGGTCGAAGTACGACCAGACGAAAATACCGCCGAACAGTAGCGGCAGAACCGTAATGGCCAGCAACGCCAGCGGCGGCAAGACGCCATTGAGCAGCTTGCGGAAGTGGGTGCCCACATGAAGTCCGGAAATCATGCGCTGGCCTCCTCGGTGTGTTCGGTCTGTTCGGTTTCAAGTTCGGGTTCGGACGGGTTGCCCGAGCGCAGATCCGAGCGCAGATCTATGACGTGGTCCGCGTGATTGCCCGGGTCCTCGTTCACGGTGCTCACGACAACCGGTAGGTGGCGGGAGAGCGTGAGAAGGTCGTCGAGAAGCTCCTGGCGCAGCTCTGCACTGCGGATCTGGTCAATGTCGTCCACGACGATCGCCGCCGCGTTCTTGCGCGCGACCAGCGCGAGAAGGACGCGCAAACGGAAACGGTCCTGGACGGTCAGATCACCGACGTCGAGAGACGGGTCAAGGTCAGTCAGGCGCAACGGCTCCAGCCACGGCTTGACCAAGTCGTGGCTGAGAATGTCCTTCGGCACGAACTTGAAGAACGGTTGCGCCCAGGCGACCTGCTCGCGAATCACCTCGCGGGTGTCCACCTGGCGCTCCAAGCTGTCCAGCAGCGTGGTTCCGGCGAGCGCGACATTCTTGAAGCGCTGGCGGGGTTTCGATGCGTCGCCAACATGCACGTCACCGCTCTTCTGGCTGAAGCGGCCGGCGAGCGTCATGCACAGCGTGGTCGCGCCGACTTCGCGCTCAGTGATCAGGAGGGTCAGGCCGTCGTAGATGTCGAACGTCAGCGGATCATCGCCTTTACGCAAAACAAGATCCCGCACGTTGAAGATGGGTTCCATTGGGTGCCCCCTCGGCTAAGTGGAGGATAGACTATCGGAAATTCATGCTGTATCATTCCGCACTATAAGACTGTAGTCAAGGCGGGGACGATGAGATCTGACGCAAAAGCACGGCGCGAAAAAATCATTGACGCGGCATGCGACCTGCTGCGCACCCGCCCTGAATCCACCGTCACCCTCGGGGCCATCGCCGCCCGCGCCGGGGTCGGCATCGCCACTCTCTACCGCAACTTTCCCACTCGGGCGGACCTCGACGCCGCGTGCGGGCTGCGGTTGTTGACGATCGTGGGGGAGTTCATTGACACAGCGCTCTCGCGCTTTGCCGACGACCCCCAGGTCCACTGGGACACCTTCGTGTGGCAGCTTCTCGACTACGGTGCAGGACCCCTCGTCTCCGCCATCGCCCACGACCGGTGGCAGCACCACCCGGAACTGTCCGCCAAGCGAGCGGCCACCATGGATGCCTTCCAAGGCGTGCTGGACAAGGCTGCGCCCGCGGGCCTGGTGCCTGCAGGGCTCACGCCGCTCGAGTTCGCCGCGGAAATGTTCGTGGTCACTCGGCCTCTCGGCGGCGTGCTGGCTGAGGTCGACCCAGACGTGCAGCGCCGCCTCGTCGGCCGGTTGCTCACTGCCTGGAGGAACGCGGGCTAGTTACTGGTTTTCGCGGGGGTTGGTGGCGTTGCGCTGATCGTCGTCAAGCGTGTCCAGCGTGGACAGCTGCTCGTCGATGGAGGACAGCAGCTCCTCATCACGCTGCGCCGGCTCCTCCGACAGGGGGCCGTGAGCCGAGTGCGCGCCTGCGGCTTCGTCCTCGACGCGGTTGCCGGTGCCGATCTTGTCGGCCCCCTGGCCCTGTTGCTCGTCCGTCTTCTTCACTGGGCGGTGGTCCTTGCGCGGTGCCTGCTTCGGCTCCTCGCGCAGGAAGAAGTACCAAACGGCACCACCGATCGCGGCCAGGAGAGCAAGGATGCCGGTCGCTGCGCCCATGCCCTTCGCCTGCTTCTTGCGCTTGTTCTTCTTGGCGGTCTTCTCCGCCTTCTTCAGCACACGCTTGCCCAGCTGGTCCGAGTCGAACTGGGCGCGGCGGCGGTCCAGGCGGGCGTGAGCGGCGCGGGTAATGTCGCCGGCTTCGCGGCGGGCCTCGCTGAAGCGGGACTCGTCAATAATGTCGTCGACGTTGTCGATGTCTTCGAGATCGTCAGCGTCGACACCGCGGCTCGGGTTGGCTAGAACACGCACTGCCTCGTAGACGTTGCGCTTCTCAGCCTGGTTCAGATCGCGGTACTGGCCGTAAAAGTGGTTAGCCACCTTCATGGCCAGACGAATATTGCGGAGGTTCATGGCGTTGGTCACCTTTCGGGGAGTTAGCTTTGCCCTCCACAGTAGGTATGTCTGCGGGTTCTCGCCGTCTTTAGAACTCTAGTATCGCCTTTTACGCGTTCTCCGGCCCTATTTCGGCCCGTTTTCGGCCTAGAAGGCGATAGTAAAATTCCATTTTGGCTCCGCCACGCCGCGTTCTGAACCGCTCGGTCCATTTCCGCACCGCTTAACCGCCCGGGAAGCCGAATTAAATTCACGCAGGGAACCCCCTCAACCAGCACGAACACCCCGCCCAGCCCGCTGACCTTTTGATCGCCCCGCAGCCCGGGGGTTACATTCACACACAGTTTTCCAAGTGCTGAGCCCAGCCAGTTCAACGCCCCGCTAAAGCGGAAACGTTGAACAGATAAACCTAAACCGACTAGGACGAAAGGACTCCTTCGTTGTCTGAAGGACATTTTTCGTCGAGGCTGTCGGCGTCTGCGCCCTTGGATCCCCTCGATGAAGCACCGGAACAGCCGGTTCGCACTCCTGCGCGCACGGCTTTGAGTTTCGAGCTCATCCCTCCGCGCCATGATGCTGATGAGGCCAAACTGAAGGACCTCGTTTCCGGCCTGGCGGCCTACAAACCCGACTACATTGCTGTGACGAGTTCACGGCGTTCGGGCTGGCTAGAGGGCACGGCCGACTTCATTGCGCGCCTGACCGAGTCGACGAACTTGCCGACCATCGCTCACCTGGCCTGCACAGCGGGCACGGAAGAGGAACTGGCGGACTGGATCCGCCGCCTAATCGACTCTGGTGTGCGCGGATTCCTCGCCCTGCGCGGTGACCTCCCGGAGGGGGAGACCAGCCTGCCGGAGGGCTACCTGCAGTACGCGACGCAGCTGCTCACCCTCATCCAGGAGATCGAGGAGGAGAATGCGTACCGCCTCGCCGCGGGCAAGCTCGCCCTGTCGGTGGCGTGTTATCCCTCCGGCCACGCGGAGTCGCCGACGCCGGACCTCGACCTGGACGTTCTGCTGTCGAAGCAGCGCTTGGGCGCGGACTTCGCCATCACGCAGCTGTTCTTCGCCGCAGAGGATTACCTCCAGTTCGCGGAGCAGTCGCGCATGGCTGGCGTGCGCATCCCCCTCATCCCCGGCATCATGCCTATGACCAGCCTGAAGCGGGTCGAGCGCATGGGCGTGCTGTCGGGGATTGAGGTACCGCAGACCGTGGTTGACGCGCTGTCGTCGGCCAGCACGCCGGAGGAGGAGTATGAGGCGGGCATGCAGCTCACTGTTGAGCTCACGCAGAAGCTTCTCGACGCCGGCGTTGGCGGTCTGCACATCTACACCCACAACAACCTGGCGGTGACCGAGGACCTGTTGTCTAGGCTCGGCATTGAGAAACCAACCAACTAAGGAGATACTGTGACGAATTTCCCTAAGGCAACGATCGAGGGTTACCCCCGCATCGGTGCGAACCGCGAGCTCAAGCGCGCGCTGGAGTCCTACTGGGCCGGCCGCATTGACGCTGACACGTTCCGCACCACGACGCGCGCGCTGCGCATCGACACCTACAACCACCTGCGCGACCTCGGTCTGACCGAGGACTACGCCATCCCGGCGGATGTCGCGTACTACGACCAGGTGCTCGAGACCGGCCTGACCGTCGGCCTGATCGCTGGCGGCACCGACCTGGACGAGGAGTTCGCTCTCGCCCGCGGCAACGACACCCGTGTGCCGCTGGAGATGACCAAGTGGTTCGACACCAACTACCACTACCTCGTGCCTGAGGTTGAGGCTGGCCAGGACATCACCCCGGCTCCGGAGCGCATTGTCCGCCTGGTTGAGGAAGCCCGCGAGGCTGGCCACGCTGTCCGCCCGGCACTCGTCGGCCCGATCACCCTGCTCGCGCTGGCTAAGCCGGTTGAGTGGTCCCTGCTGGACAAGCTTGTCGACGCCTACGCCGCCGTCTTCGCAGCCCTCAAGGACGCCGGTGTCGAGTGGGTGCAGGTCGCCGAACCGGCACTGGTCGCCGACCTGTCCACCCCGGATGCTGAGCTGGCGAAGTACGCGCAGTCCGCTTGGTCCCGTCTTTTGGACGCTGAACAGCGTCCAAATGTGTACATCACCACCCCGTACGGCTCGCTGCGCGAGGGCCTGAACGCCCTGGCATCGGTGAAGCCGGAGGCTCTCCACGTCGACCTGTCCCCGTGGACCCTTGACGCTGACCCGGACTACCCGCAGCGTGTCGCTGCAGCCGTCCAGGATGGCACCACCCTCGTTGCCGGCCTCATCGACGGCCGCAACGTCTGGGCCGCTGACCTGCGCAAGAAGGTCGAGGTCTTGGAGACCCTGGGCACCGCGGGCGAACCGCACGTGTCCACCTCCACCTCCCTGCAGCACGTGCCGCACACCCTGAACGCCGAGAAGAACATCCCAGTCGAGGTCGCACCGTGGCTCTCGTTTGCCGACGAGAAGATCGAAGAGATCACAGCTCTCGTTGCCGGCGAGGTCAACGCACCGGAGGCGTTCGGCCGTTCTGACCGGGCTGTGCGCACGCGTGCAGAGTCCACTCGTATTCACAACGCGGACGTCGTCAAGCGTGTTGAGGACCTGCCGACCGGCGAGGTCCAGCGCCAGCCGCTGTTCGCCGAGCGCAAGGAAGCACAGAAGGAGCTCGGCCTGCCGGCGCTGCCAACCACCACGATCGGTTCCTTCCCGCAGACCAAGGAGATCCGTGAGGCACGTGCGGCGCACCGAAACGGCGAGCTGAACGATGAGCAGTACACCGAGGCTCTGAAGCAGGAAGTCAAGCAGGTCATCGAGCTCCAAGAGCGCCTGGGCCTGGACGTCCTGGTCCACGGCGAGCCGGAGCGCAACGACATGGTGCAGTACTTCGCGGAGCTTCTCGACGGCTTCGTCGTCACCGAGAACGGCTGGGTCCAGTCCTACGGCTCCCGCTGCACCCGTCCGCCGATCGTTGTCGGCGACGTCTCCCGCCCGGAGGCCATGACCGTCGAGTGGTCCGCCTTCGCGCAGTCCCTGTCCGACCACCCGGTTAAGGGCATGCTCACCGGCCCGGTGACCATCCTGGCCTGGTCCTTCAAGCGTGACGACGTGCCGCTGTCCGTCTCCGCCGACCAGATCGGCGTCGCTCTCGCCGACGAGGTCGCCGACCTGGAGAAGGCCGGCATCAAGGTCATCCAGATCGACGAGCCGGCCCTGCGCGAGCTCCTGCCGCTGCGTGCCGACGACCGCCCGTCCTACCTCGACTGGGCCGTCCGCGCCTTCCGCCTCGTCGCCCTGGAGGCGCAGCCGACCACGCAGATCCACACCCACCTCTGCTACTCCGAGTTCGGCCAGATCATCGATGCCGTCGCCGGCCTGGATGCCGACGTCACCTCCATCGAGGCCGCACGCTCCAAGATGGAGCTGCTCGAGGACATCGACGAGACCTTCCATGCCGAGATCGGCCCGGGTGTCTACGACATCCACTCCCCGCGCATCCCGTCCAAGGAAGAGATGGTCGAGCTCATCAAGGCCGCCCTGGAGAACGTTCCGACCGACCGCCTCTGGGTCAACCCGGACTGCGGCCTGAAGACGCGCGGCTACGCCGAGGTCGAACCGGCCCTGGCCAACATGGTCGCCGCCCGCGACGAGGTCGTCTCCGGCCTCTAAGACTCGAAGGTCCCAGGCCCCTAAGGTCCGAGCCCCTGAGCCTCCGAGGCTTACAACCACTTTCAAACGGCTAACCCCGGGAACCGTGTACATGGTTTCCCGGGGTTTCCGTCGTTTTGGAGAAGGGGCTCCAGGCCCCGGCCGTGCGCTCCAGTGGACCCGCGTGGATCTCGATTACATCCACACCACTGACCGCCGGTAAAACCCCAGGTCAGATTTAGTGGCTGCGGTAACTAGGTAATCGAGATCCACGAGTCCACGGGCCACCACCACGGGCCCCTACGCGAACGCGCCGATGCCGGTCATCTTCTGGCCGAGGATCAGGGTGTGCATCTCGTCGGTGCTGAATATGTAACGAAACCTACGCAGTGCATTGCTCTATTTGTGCAGATTGGGTAGTATTTTAATCAATCGAGACCCCCTCCAAGCTTCTCATCGGAACAGCGCAATATGAGAGGGGGGCTTGTTATTCTTAGCACTGTGAACAGGCGGAAAGACTACCTGTCGGTCCAAGAGCAGGTCGAGAAAATCAAGGATCGAGGACTTAGCATCCCATCCGAGAAAGCCGTCGCTTGTTTCCTGGAACGGAATAACTACTACCGTTTCTCTGGCTATATGCGCTATTTCCAAAAGGACTTGGCGCATGGTGAAGATGAATTCATTGCTGGTGCTACGTGGGATGAAATCGTCGATCTGTACGAATTGGATGCACGCTTGAGGTCTCTCCTGCTCGACGGGATCCAACTCGCTGAGATTTCTACTCGAACCGCGTTCGCTCTGAGTGAGGGCGCGAAACATGGTCCGTACGAAAGCTTCCTTAGGTCCACGGCTTACAAGCTGCCTAAAGATCCTTCAGTGAAGCCGACGCACAAACTGATTGCTAGTGAGCTTCAACGATCGAAGGAGCCGTATATAAGTAAATACCGCAAAGATGCAGCTGGGAGGGGTCCTGCCTGGTTGAGAGACGTACCGGTGTGGGTGGCCGTTGAAACGTTCTCGTTGGGAACGCTTTCTAAGGCGATCACTTACAGGAATGACGCTGGTGCTGTGTATGGAGAAACTTGTTCTACCCTCGGGGTTGGTAAACCTTTTCTTGCCAGCCAGCTGCGTTCCTTCACCTTTGTGAGGAATAAGTGTGCTCACTCATCACGCTTGTGGAATTGTTTCGTTCTTGACCAGCCGAAAGTGCCAACGAGTGCGAAGAACCGGGCCGAACGAACCTTAGGTGAACCCTATGAACCAAACTCCGTGATGGCGACAATCGTTGCCCTGGATAACTTCCTTTTCCGCACTGGCATGCGTGTGGGCTTCCTCGATGAGTATCTAGAACTTGCAGCTGGAAAGCCGGCTTTTCGTCGAGGGATATCCGATCCGCAGAATTCTTAAGGGCTCTTTTGATTCCTGAAGGATGGCCCCGGCCGTGCGCTCCAGTGGACCCGCGTGGATCTCGATTACATCCACACCACTGACCGCCGGTAAAACCCCAGGTCAGATTTAGTGGCTGCGGTAACTAGGTAATCGAGATCCACGAGTCCACGGGCCACCACCACGGGCCCCTACGCGAACGCGCCGATGCCGGTCATCTTCTGGCCGAGGATGAGGGTGTGCATCTCGTCGGTGCCCTCGTAGGTGCGCACGGATTCGAGGTTGGCGGCGTGGCGGATGGGGGAGTAGTCGTGGGTCACGCCGTTGCCGCCGAGAATGGTGCGGGCCTCGCGGGCGATCTCGATGGCGGTGCGGGTGTTCTGGAGCTTGGCCACGGAGATCTGGGAGATGTCCAGGGTGCCGGCGTCTTTCTGGCGGCCGATGTGCAGAGCCAGCAGGTAGCCCTGGTTCAGCCCAACGGCCATGTCGACGAGCTTTTTCTGGGTGAGCTGGAAACCGGCGAGCGGTTTGCCGAACTGGGTGCGCTCCTTGGCGTAAGCGAGGGCGCATTCGATGGAGTCGCGGGCGGCGCCGAGCACACCCCAGCCGATGCCGTAGCGGGCCTCGTTAAGACACATGAACGGGGCTTTGAGGCCGAAGCGGCCCGAGAGGATCTTGTCTTCGCCGACAAGAGCGTCCTTCATATAGATGTGTGCCTGGGTGGAAACACGCATGGACAGTTTCTTGTCGATCTGCTGGGGGTCGAAGCCCGGGGTGTCCTTCTCCACGATGAAGCCGGCGATGGTCTCGTCGCGGCCCTCCGGAAACCCGTCGAGACCAGCTGCTTCGAGGTCGGCGGTGGACACCTTGGCCCAGATGATGGTCAGGTCGGCGTAGTGGGACAGGCCGATCCAGCGTTTCTCGCCGTTGAGCACCCAGCCTTCACCGGGCTTGTAGGTGGCGCGGGTGGTCATGGAGGCGGGGTCGGAACCGGCGGTGGGCTCTGTCAGGCCGAAGGCGCCGAGAAGCTCGCCGGCAGCCATTTTGGGCAGGTATTTCTCCTTCTGCTCCTCGGTGCCGTTGAGGTGGATCGAGGTCATAGCCAGCGAACCGAGCACGGAGAAGATGGTGCGCAGGCCGGAGTCAGCTGCTTCGACCTCGAGCATGGCCAGGCCGTAGTCCACGGCGGAGCGGCCGGGGCAGCCGTAGCCGGACAGGTGTGCGCCGATCATGCCTTTTTCAGCGAAGCGGGGGATGAGTTCGAAGGGCACGTGGGCGTCTTCGTACCACTGGCCGACGTGGGGTTTGATCTCGCTTTCGACGAAGGAACGGATATCGTCGCGCCATTCGATTTCATCGCGGGAGAGCAGGCTGTCGAAGTTGATGAGGTCGGTGGCGAGGGGAGATGCGGAGGTCATGAGGTTCCTTTCGGAAGTTGAAGAGGCTGAAGAGATGGAAGCGGTTATTTGGCAGGAGTTTGGGCGATCCACTCGAGGACGTCGCCGCGATCTTCGTCGAGGCCGGGGGCGGCCTTGGTGTAGGTGATGCCGCCGGAGCTCATGTCGAGGGGATTGGAGACGAAGGGGACGCGGTCGGTGCCGTCCTTAGTGGTGATTTCGACGACGGGCTCGAGCTCGAGGTCGTCGGCGAAGCCGATGGCTTCACGCACCGACAGGATGGGTGCGATGGGAAGGCCCTTGGCGCGGAACAGGTCGATCCATTCGTCGGCGTTCTTCGACGCGAGCAGTTCGGTGAGGATCGGGCGCAGTTCCTCGCGGTTGGCATTGCGCTGCTCGTTGGTGGCAAAGCGGGGATCGTCGGCAAGCTCGGGGGAGCCGAGGCCGTTGACAAGCGTTGCGAATTGCTTGTTGTTGCCGACGCAGATGACGAGCTCGCGGTCCTTGGCGGGGAAGGGGCCGTACGGGAAGATCGACGGGTGGTCGTTGCCCGTGCGGGTCATCTCGGCGTCGGAGGCGACGGCGGCGGATGTCATGTTGACCATGGACGACAGGGCCGCAGACAGGAGGTTGGTGCGGATCGTCTCCCCGCCGCCGCCGAATCGTTCGCGGCGCAAGAGCGATGCGAGGATGCCGACGGTGGTGTGCAGCCCGGTGAGGACGTCGATGAATGCGTAGCCTGCTTTTTGCGGCGGGCCGTCGGGCGAGCCCGTCATGGACATGAACCCGCTGGACGCTTGAATGAGCATGTCGTAGCCGGGAAGCTGCGCCCCAGCGCGCGAGCCGAAGCCCGTGATTTTCGCGTGAATGAGCTCCGGCCACCGTTTTCTCACGGTCTCTGGGTCGAGCCCGAATTTATCAAGGCTGCCGACACGGAAATTGTCGATCAGCACGTCCGCCCGGTCAATGATCGCGTACGCCGTGTCCAGGTCGTCCGGGTCCTTCAAATTGAGCTTGATGGAATTCTTGTTGCGGTTGATCGACAGGTAGTACGTGCCCACATCGCCGCGCTTCGGCGGCACCCACCCGCGGGTGTCGTCGCCATTCGGCCCCTCGACCTTGATCACGGTCGCGCCGAGGTCCGCGAGCAGCATCGTCGCATACGGCCCAGCGAGCACGCGCGAAAAATCCGCGACGACAATGCCTTTTAAGGGGCCGGCTTGTGGTTGCTGTAGCGCCATTTTCTTACGGTCTCCTTTTTAGTTTCGCTGTTCGCTTATCGACGACTCCAGGTCCTGCTCCAGCTCCCCAATGAACTCGTGGTCTTCGATATTGGATTTGCGGGCGGATTCCTCGAGCTTCTTCCTGTCCGCCGCGGGGAGAGCATCCGCGCTGCCGTGGCGGCGGAACAGGCGCCGTGCCTCGCGGCGCAGGGAAATCTCCTTGCGCAGGTCGTGGCGGTGCGTCCACCAGGCCCAGCCGATGATGACCATGATGAGGATCCCCATGTAGCCGAGGATGGGGTAGACCCAGCCGATGAGGTTGCTGAAGCCGATGAAACTGAGAACGAAGCCGACAAGCGCGGTGACGACGTAGACGGGGTAGAAGCGCTTCGGGTTATTGCGTGAAATGCGCTTGCCGAAGGCGTAGAACATGCCGATCGCGGTGTTGTAGACCATGCCGTAGATGGCCACTGTCATGACCAGGCCGAGGATGGGGTGGATGTCAGTGACCATCGCCAGGGTGGGCATTTCCTGGTCCTTTACAGTGTCCACGCTCAAGTACAGCGCGGTGACCAGCATGGCCAGCAGGAAAAGGAAGCACGCGCCGCCGGCGAGGCCGCCGAGGCCCGCTTCGCGGGGGTCGAAGAGACTGCCGCCGATCACGATCGCCATGGACACACCGACGATAACTTGCAGGCCGATGCTGTTGATCGCGGACACCCACCAATTCGGCAGTGTCGTCGGAACCTGGGTAGCCTGCTCGTGCAGGTTGGCGAAGTCCGGGTTGGCGTTGATGATCGCCCACACCGTGGCGATGCCGATCATGATGATGATCAGCGGGGTCAGCGCACCGATCGCCACCGTCACCTTCTCCACGTCCAACAGGCCGGTGAGCAGCACTAAGACCAGCATGATGGTTGCGCCGACCCATTCCGGCCACCCGAATTGCTGGTTCAGGTTGGCGCCCGCACCGGCGAACATGGAAAAACCGATGCAGAACAGGCAGACCAGGGTGGCGGCGTCGAGGATCTTGGACACGATCGGACCGGAGATCTCGTCGAACACGCTCGTGTGCTCGGTGGCGCGGTGGTAGCTGCCTAGCTGCAGCATGGCGAAGCCAGTTAGCGCCAGTGCCAGCGCCGTAATGATCGCGCCGAGCACACCCCAGTTGCCGAAGGCCACAAAATACTGCAATGTCTCACGGCCGGAAGCGAAGCTGGCGCCGACGAGCACGCCGACAAATGCCATCGCGATATTGAACACTCTCAGTCCCATGAAAGAACCTTTCTCTATGCGGGAGTTGCTGGGGGGATCCGGCCGTTTAGAAGCCGATATAGCGGATGTCCAGGTATTCCTCGATTCCCTCGGTCCCGCCTTCGCGGCCGAAACCGGATTGCTTGATGCCGCCGAACGGGGCGGCGATGTCGGTGATCATGCCGCGGTTGATTCCCACCATCCCGGCGGCGAGTTCTTTGGCGAAGCGCTTGCAGGTGTGCGTGTTCTCGGAAAACGCGTAGGCCGCGAGACCGAATTCGGTGTCGTTGGCCTTCTCGATCGCCTCGTCGAGCGTGCTGAACGTGGTCACTGTCGCGACCGGCCCGAAGATTTCCTCGCGCAAAATCCGCGCCCCGTCGGGGATGCCGCTGAGCACGGTGGGCGGGTAGAAGAAGCCCTTCCGGTCCGGGACCTCACCGCCGCGGTGGACGGTGGCACCGGCTTCGACGGTCTCGGTGACCAGGTCGTGGATGCCGTCGCGTTGGGCGGCGGTGATCATGGGGCCGAGGGTGGTGCCGTCGTCAAGCCCGTTGCCCATGACGACCTTGTCCATCTTCTTGCTGAGTCGTTCTGCGAAGTCCGCGGCGATCGATTCGTGCACGATAAAGCGGTTGGCAGCGACGCACACCTCGCCGCCGTTGCGCAGTTTCGCCTGCATGGCGCAGTTCAGCGCGAGGTCCATATCGGCATCCTCCGCGACGACGAACGGGGCGTTGCCGCCGAGCTCCATCGACGCGCGCTGCAGGTGCTGCGACGACTGTTTCACGAGGATCTTGCCCACCTTCGTCGAGCCGGTGAATGTGATCTTCCGCAGGCGTTCATCCGCCATCAGGGTGTCCGACAGCTCGCTCGACGTCGTGCTGGGGAGGACGTGGATGAGGTCGCGCGGGGCGTCGAAACGCTCCAGCACGTCCCACATGACCTGGCCGAGCAGCAGCATCGATAGCGGAGTCTCCCTGGCGGGCTTGACCAGCACCGGGCAGCCGGCCGCAAGCGCGGGCGCGATCTTGCGGGCACCCATCGCGAGCGGGAAATTCCACGGCGTGATCGCTAGGACCGGACCCACCGGCGCGCGCGAGACGACGATGTCCCCGGCACCGGACGGCGACTGGGCGTAACGGCCGGGAATTCGCACCGCTTCCTCGCCGAACCAGCGGAAATAGTCCGCCGTATTCGCCGTTTCCCCGCGCGCCTCCGCGAGAGGCTTGCCCATCTCGATCGTCATCGTGCGCGCGAAATCATCCTCGCGCGCAAGGATTTCCTCGTAGATTGCGTGCAGGATATCGGCGCGCTGGCGCGGGGTGAATGCGCTGAACTTCTCTTGCGCATCTACGGCGCGGGTCAACGCGTCGAGCCAATCATCCGCACGCGTATCCGCGACCTCTGCCACCCCTTCCTCCGTCGCCGGGTTCACCACCGTGAACGATTCGCGCTGAGCAGACGTGTCGGCGCGCGGATCCAGTGGCAGGTTATCCGGCAGCTGCTGATCGGTGGTCAGTGTCATGTCGGTCAACTCCTTGGGTGTGTGCGTGGTGCGGTGCTTAGAAGGTGCTCTTGACGGCGGCAACGAGGATTTCTAGGCCCTCGACGAGCAGAGTCTCCGGGATGACCAGCGGCGGGAGAAGGCGGATCACGTTGCCGTCTGTGCCGCAGGTGAGCGTCACAACGCCCTGCTCCTTGCATGTGTTGGCGACGGCGGTTGCGCGTTCGCCGGTGTCCAACTCGAGGGCGATCATGGCGCCGCGGCCACGGACTTCGCGCACTTTCTCTTTATCCACGAGTGGTTCGAGGTGCGCCCGGATCAGCGACTCGATCTCTTTCGCCCGTCTCCGCAGGTCGTTGTCCTCGATTTCTTCGAAGACTGCCAGCGCTGCGGCGCAGGCCAGTGGATTTCCGGCGTAGGTGCCGCCGAGCGCGCCGGGTCCGGGCGCGTCCATGATCTCCGCGCGGCCGGTCACAGCAGACAAAGGCAGGCCACCTGCGATCGCCTTGGCTGTGGTGATCAGGTCGGGTTCGATTCCTTCGTTGTCACAGGCGAACATGTCGCCTGTGCGCGCCAGGCCAGCTTGGACTTCGTCGGCGACGAAGACGACGTTGTTCTCACGGCACCAGGATACGATCGCTGGTAGGAACCCTTTCGCTGGTTCGACGAATCCGCCCTCGCCTTGGATCGGTTCAAGCACCACGCAGGAGAGGTTGTCCGCGCCGATCTGCGTTTCGAGCACGCGGATCGTTCGCTCCGCCGCCTGTTCGCCCGTCAGCCCGTCGTGCAGTGGGTACGACGCGGGCACGCGGTGGACATCCGAGGCGAACGGCCCGAAACCATCCTTGTACGGCTTATTCTTCGCTGTCATGGCCAGCGTGAAGTTCGTGCGCCCGTGGTAGGCGTTATCGAAGGCGGCCACCGCGTATTTCCCGGTGTGGGCGCGGGCGATCTTCACCGCGTTCTCCACTGCTTCCGCACCGGTGTTGAACAGCGCGGTCTTCTTCGGGAAATCGCCCGGCGTGAGCTCATTAAGCTTCTCGCAGACAGCCACGAATCCTTCGTAACCGGTGACGAGGAAGCAGGTGTGGCTGAATTTCTGCGCGGCGTCTGCGACCGCCGCAGACACCCGGGGATTGGAGACACCGACCGAGGTCACCGCGATGCCGGAGGCGAAGTCGATGAGGGAGTTACCGTCGGCGTCGATAAGCACGCCCCCGTCCCCGTCGACGATGTAGCGCGGCAGGCCCGGCGCCATTGCACGAGCGACGGCTTCTTCCCGGCGTTCATTCAAGCGCGCGTTCTCCCCGTCAGTTGGAGCGCTGGTGACGCGGCGTTCCTGGGGTAGGCGGTAGGTGAGGTCCTGCATGATCACTCCTTCAAAACCGGTAACTATTTGTTGACAAAACAGTATGGAGCGAAGAAGGTGACCCGCGTCATGTACAGTGTGGCGAAATAGAGACGTGAGTTTATACAGAACGGAGACTATGAGTTGTTTCCCTTCACATTTCTCGTCGATAGCCAACACCTCGGCTTGACCGAGATTGTCGCGCCGCCGAAGCCCTCTTTCACCGTCGTGCAAATCAACGAGCTGGAAACCCCGGGGTCTTTCATCCAGCAGGAAGCATTCGTGCTCACCGTTGGCGCTGCATTCCGTGACAACTCCGATGGCCTGCGCGGACATGTCGAGCATCTCGCGGAGCAGGGCACCGTGGCGGTCGGCTTCGGCATCAGCACCGTCTTCGGACGCATCCCAGATGCCGTCGTGGACGCCGCGCGGGAGAACAACGTGGGCCTGTTCGAAGTGTCGCGGCCCGTGCCGTTCGCCCGGATTTTGAGCGCCGTCCATGAAGAGCAGCACCGCCGCTCCACCGCCGAACAGGAAAAGCGCGCTTACCTGCACCAGCAACTGCTCCACTCCCAGGAGAAGCTCACGCAGACCGCCACCGCGGGCGACGTCAAAGCCCTCACGCGCGATGCCGCCACCACCCTCGAGGCCCGTGTGACCATCAAAGACCCCAACGGCCTTCTGATCGCCGAGCAAGTCTCGCGGGCCTTCAACGCGATGAAAAAGACCTACTCGAGCTCCTACCGCATCAGCTCGTCCGCCACCGACGGTCGGCCGTACACGGTCGATGTGACCTCCACACGCACGCTCACAGACCAAGACCGGTCTCTCATCCGCCACTACGCCGGCCTAGCAGCCACCCTTTTATCGCGCCCGGCTCACCTGCGGCGGATCCATAACCAGCTCAATTCCTTCGCGCTGCGCATCCGCCTCGGCATCACGGATGAGGGGGAGCTCTATTCCGGTGCCGTTGACACTCCAGTCGACCGGGAAGGCTTCACCCGGCCGATCGTCATCGCGGCGCAATCGCCCCGCGGGATGCAGGCGGTGGTGGAGCGGCTGGACAGGGAGACGTCGAAAAGCGATCGGCTACTACATGTCCTCGAGGTCGATGAAACGACCTTCCTGATGGTGGTGCGCCCCGATGTGACCGTGCGCGATGTGCTCGGCACCCTCGGTGAGCACCGCGGCCGCGTGCGCATCGCTGCAGGTGGACCGGTGCTGCTTGCCCGGCTGACGCTGGACCACGTGAATCAGCTCGTCTCCAGAGCGCGGACTCTGCGGCCTGGCGATGTGGCTCGCGCCAATGATTCGGGGCTTCCGTGGCTGCGCGACCCCACCGTCGCCCACGCGCTCGCGGCCAGACGCGAAGAGATTTTCGGCCGGCTGATCAGCTTTGATGCCGCCTACGGGACAGATTACGAGACCACCCTCGCCGTTTTTCTTCGTCACGGTGCGCGGCTGGGCGAGGCCGCCGAGGCTCTGGGTGTGCACCGCCATACCGTGCGGACCCGGATGGCCAAGATCGAGAAACTGTGCGAGATCGACCTACATAACCCCGCCCACTTCAGCGAGGCCTACCTGGCCATGACTGCGTTCGAGGGCGGGGCGGGGTGAGGGGGTGCTGGGATGGTGGGTGCTGAGGCGCTGGTGGATCTAGCTCCTGGAATCTAGATCCACTAGACCCTCGACTCTTTAGCTATGACTACCTCTCTACGCCCGCGCGCGACGGGCGAGCGTGTTGCCCACAGACTGGATGGCCTGGACGATGATGATCAGGAGCACCACCGTCGTGAGCATCGCGATCGAGTCGAACTGCTGGTAGCCGTACGAGATAGCAAGGTCGCCGACGCCGCCGCCGCCGATCGTGCCGGCCATCGCCGTGGCGGAGATCAGGCCGATCGTTGCCGTGGTGACGGCGAGAATGATGGACGACTTCGCCTCTGGCAGGAGGAAGTATCTGATGGTCTGGAAGAGGCTGGCGCCCATGGAATCGGCAGCCTCGGTGATGCCGGGGTTGACCTCCAGCAGGGACTGCTCGATGAGGCGGGCGATGAACGGGGCGATGTACAAGGTCAGCGGGACGAGCGCCGCGGTGGTGCCGATGGCGGTTCCCGCGATCACGCGGGTGAACGGAGAAATAGCCACCAGCAGGATAATGAACGGCAGCGAACGGATGATGTTCACGACCACATTGAGAACGCCGTAGACAACCTTGTTGGGCTTCAAACCGCCCGGCCGGGTGATCACGAAGGCGAGCGCCAGCGGGATGCCCAACAATGCGCCGAGGAACAGAGAAATGCCGACCATGTAGAGGGTCTCGCCGAAGGAGTCGAGGTACATCTCCGGAGTGACGCGGGAGCCAGTGGTGTCGCGCCACCACGTATTGAGCTGATTCATGCTGTTACATCTCGCTATTCTTCACCAGTGCGCGGGAGAGAGCCTCACGCGCGGTGGCATCGAGTTCGGGCGGGATTACGGTGTCCACGAATTTCTGGGTCAGTTCGTGCTGCGGGTCCGCGAAGACCTGTGCCACTGGGCCGGATTCCACAAGACGGCCCTCGGAGAGCACCGCCACGTTGTCGGCCAAGCGGGCAATCACGTCGATCTGGTGGGTGATGATCAAAATCGTCACTCCGAGTTCCTCGTTGATATTGCGGAGCAGGTCGAGGATCTGGGAGGTGGTGATGGGGTCGAGGGCGGATGTGGGCTCGTCGCAAAGCAGCATTGTGGGCTCCGTGACAAGCGCGCGGGCGATGCCCACGCGCTGACGCTGACCGCCGGAGAGCTGCCGCGGCTTGTGCTGGGCGCGGTCGGTGAGGCCGACCAGCTCAAGCACCTCAGCAGTGCGGCTTTCGATCTCACTCTTCGGTGTCTTGGTCAGCTTCAACGGGGTGGCCACATTCTCCGCGACCGTTTTCGTTTCCAGGAGGTTGACGCTTTGGAAGACCATGGCGACTTTCCGGCGGAGCTCACGCAGCTCGGACGTGCTCAAGGAAGCCGGCTGCTGTCCGTTCACGGTGACGGCGCCGGAACTCGGGGTTTCCAGTCCGTTCACCATCCGGATCAGCGTGGATTTGCCGGCACCCGAGGTGCCCACGACACCGGTGACACTGCCTTCGGGGACAGTGAAACTGATGTCGTCGAGGGCGGCGAAGGAGCTATCCCGCGTCGGGAACACCCTTCCGACATGGTCGAATACAACAGCGTCAGTCATGGAAGTCAGTTCGCTTACTTCAGAGAGTCGGGCAGGAACCAGTAATCGTTCTCGTTCTGGGAGTCGAAGAACTCCTTGAACTCGTCGGAACGATACGCCTCAGCGACAGCATTCGCCCACGGAGCGTCCTTCTTGTCCTCGGTAGTGACCGCGACGAGGATCAGCTCAGGGCGCAGTTCCTCCTGGAAGACCTGCAGGTTTGGGTCGAGCTTGGCGGAGTAGCTCATCGAGCCCGGGATGACGGCCCAGTCGAGATCCGGGAGGGAGCGCGACAGGTTCGCGGAGTCCATCGGCTTGATTTCGAGGTTGTGCGGGTTCTCATCGATGTCCGACTCTGCGAGCAACGTCTCGTCGGCGTCGTCGCGGAGGGTGATCCAGCCTGCGTCGACAAGCACGTGGAGTGCGCGGGACTTATTCGAGCCATCGAGCGGGATGCCGACCGTCTGGCCGTCAGCGACCTCGTCCAGGGACTTGTGCTTCTCCGAGTACAGGCCCGCCGGCACCGTCGGAACTTCGGTGATGGAGGTGAGGTTTGCGCCCTTTTCCTCGTTGAACACGTTCATCCACGCGGTGTGCTGCTCGACGTTGAGGTCGGCGGAGCCCTCCGCGAGAGCGGTGTCGGCCTGGGTGAGGTCGGTGAAGTTCTGGACGTCGACCGTGTAGCCCTCTTCCTCCAGGATGGGTGCGACACCGTCCTGGAAGAGCTCAGAGTACGGGCCCGGGGAGGTTGCGACGCGAATGGTCTTGTCGTCGCCCGCATCGGTGCTCTCGCTGGAGCCGCATGCAGTGAGGCCAAGAACGAGGGAGCCAGCTGCCACGGCGGCAGCGATCTTCTTGAACATTCTGGGGTCCTTTCACGTTTCTAAAAGTGCTGTAGCTGAATGCTAATACTAAACCGTACGGTATGCCTAAACAAGACAGATCTGTCTAGCTTGGTGCTGGCACGGATGTCCGCCCCGACGCGTATCCTGGTTCGCATGACTCAGAAGACTCAGACCATCACCTTCCACACGAACCACGGTGACATCGTTGCTGACCTGTTCGGCAACCACGCGCCGAAGACCGTCCAGACCATCACCGGCCTGGCTGACGGTTCCCAGGATTACTCCACGAAGAACGCCTCCGGCACCACGGACGGCCCGTTCTACGACGGTGCAATCTTCCACCGCATCATCCCGGGCTTCATGATCCAGGGCGGCGACCCGACCGGCACCGGCACGGGCGGCCCGGGCTTCCAGTTCGCCGACGAGTTCCACCCGGAGCTCTCCTTCGACCGCCCGTACCTGCTGGCCATGGCTAACGCTGGCCCGGGCACTAACGGCTCCCAGTTCTTCATCACCGTTGCCCCGACCCCGCACCTGACCAACCGCCACACCATCTTCGGTGAGGTCACTGATCCGGCGTCCCAGAAGGTCGTCGACGAGATCTCCAACGTGCAGACCGGCCGCATGGACCGCCCGGTGTCCGATGTGGTCATCGAGTCCGTCACCGTCGCGTAGGTGCGTAAACTCCTCGCCGGCGCCCCCGCCACAGCAGTCATAGCGTTGCTGTGCGCGGGGGTTTTCGCGGTTGCCGCGTTTGACGCGCGGTCGCTTAGCGACATCATTTGGGCCTCCCGCCTCGGCCAGACCTTCGTCCTCTACGGGCCCCTGGTCGTTGATACCCCCTTTGGATACCTTCGCGCCCTGACGTCGGGGTTCCTGCACGTCGACATCTCCCACCTGGTGGTCAACCTGCTTGTACTCGTGTTCATCGGACCGGTGGTGGAGCGGTTTGTGGGCACCGGCCCATACGTAGCGGCGTACTTGGCCTGCATCCTCGGCGGATCAGCCGCCGTGTTGTTCTTCGGCTTCGCCCAGCCGACCGCTGGCGCGTCCGGTGCGCTCTACGGGTTGATGGCCATTTTGGTGGCTATTGCTGCCCGCAACCGGGCTGACCTGCGTGCACCACTCGTCCTCGTCGCCGGCAACCTGGTGTTCACCCTGGTCATGCCCGGTGTGAGCCTGTGGGGCCACCTGGGAGGAACGGCCACCGGGGCGGTCATGGCCGTGCCGCTGACCGCCCGCGAAACACGCACCCAGTGGTGGGGTGTTGTTGCCGCCCTGGCAATCACCGCCATGGCCATCGCAGCACCTGTTGTGGCGTGAGAGGCCTGCTAAACCCGCATGCGAAGAAAATCATAGCGAACGTTCGCCAACGCTCGTACTGTGGCGGACATGCCAACAAAGTACCGCGTACAAAACCCGAAAACCAATGAGATTGTCGAGAGCTTCGACTTCATCACCGACGACGAACTAGAGCAGGCACTGTCTACTGCGAACGACACGTTCAAGGGGTGGCGCGAGAAGAGCTTCGATGAGCGCGCCGAGGTGCTGCGCAAGGTCGCATCGCTTTTCGACGAGAAGCGCTCCGAGCTCTGCAACATCATCGCAGAAGAAATGGGCAAGTCCGTCTTCGAGGGTGACGGCGAGGTCGACGATGTCGTCGACATCTTCAACTACTACGCCGACAACGGTGCCGAGTTCGGCGCCGACGAGGAGATTCCGAACAACCAGGGCGGCACCTCCATCATCCGTAAGGTCCCGCTCGGGATCATCGTGGGCATCATGCCCTGGAACTTCCCTTACTACCAGGTCGCACGCTTCGCAGCGCCGGCGCTCATGGCCGGCAACGTTGTGATGGTCAAGCACGCCGAGATCTGCCCGCGCTCCGCCGCGGCCATTGAGAAGATCTTCGACGAGGCTGGCGCTCCGAAGGGTCTGTACACGAACGTGTACGCACAGCACTCTCAGATCTCCACCATGATCGAGGATGACCGTGTGCAGGGTGTGTCCCTGACGGGTTCTGAGACCGCTGGTCGCGCCATTGCATCGCAGGCAGGCCAGGCACTGAAGAAGTGCGTGCTCGAGCTCGGCGGCACCGACGCATATCTGGTGCTGGATTCCTCCGACGTGAATGCCGCAGCTGAAACGGCGTGGCAGAAGCGTGTCGGCAACGTCGGCCAGGCATGCACGGCGAACAAGCGCATGATCGTCATGGAGGACATTTACGACGAGTTCGTGCAGACGCTGGTGGACCTGGCCTCGTCCTACACCGAAGGTGACCCGCTGAACCCGGGAGAGGGCAACGAGTACTACCCGCTGTCCTCCCGCGACGCTGCAGAGATGCTTTCCCAGCAGCTGCGTGTTGCCGTTGACGAAGGTGCGAACCTGCGTCTCGGCGGCGAGGTCACCGGCGCGGGTGCATACATCACCCCGGCCGTGATCACCGACATCCCCGTCGGCAGCGACTCCTACTACGAGGAGTTCTTCGGCCCGGTCGCCGAGGTGTACAAGGTCTCGTCCGAGGAGGAAGCGATCGAGCTGGCTAACGACTCCCGCTACGGCCTCGGCGGTGCAGTGATGTCCGAGGATGAGGAGCGTGCGAAGAGGGTGGCGGCGAAGATCGACACCGGCATGATCCACGTGAACATCCCGCAGGCCCGTGGTGCTGAGCTGCCGTTCGGCGGTGTGAAGGCATCCGGTCTGGGCCGTGAGCTCGGGCCGCTGGGCATGGATGAGTTCGTGAACAAACAGCGCTACTACATCGCGGGCTCCGACTCCGCAGTCTAAGGCGGGTTTCAACACTCCGTTTAGCTCGCTAGCCCCGGTCGTCATTGTGACGGCCGGGGCTAGTTCTTTGTGCCCTGTGATGTGCTGCCGCCGAGTTATCCACAGGGTGTGGAAAATCCTGTGCATAAACCACTTCCATACCACCTTCCACAGCTTGTGGAGAACAGCTTTTCGCAACTGTGACCTGCTCTTTCCATGCTTTGTCAACAGTGTTTGTGCACAGGCCTGTGTAACACGTCCTGGGGATTTCCCGATGGGGATAGTTGGGGATAAACCCGTGCACAACACACCGTGATTTCCACACGTTTCACAACATCAAGGTGGACCGTGTGCGGGCATGAAAAAACCAGCGCTGGGAGCAGCGCTGGTACACGGGCCGGGGGCGTGGCGCGGTTGTTAACGCCACCCCATGGTCATCAGCAGACCGATGATCAAGCCTGCGAAGCCGATCGCGTAGTTCCACGCACCGAGTTCGTTCATGACAGGGATCTGCGGGCCGGCGAGGTAGTTGACCACGAGCCAGAGCAGGCCGATGGCCATGAACCCGAACATCAGGATCTTGTACCACATGGGCGTGCCGCCGGTGTTGATCTTGACGGGGGTGCGGTTGGCGCCGGTGGACGTCGTCGTCACCGGGGTAGCGGCGGTGTCCTTCGTGACCTTTGCCTTGGGCATTACGTACGTCCTTTCGTTAGTTCAGCAGTGACTTTACCAGCTACCCGACCAGGTCCTCGATACCGCCGAGGACGGGGTTCTTCCAGTAGTCGACGGTGATGTCTGCGTCCTTGCGGATCTCCTCGCCGGAGGCGGGTCGGTGGCCAGCGATGCGGCCATGGTCGGCAGGGTCGGGCGTGTCCACGAAGTTGCCCTGCTTCAGGGTTCCCGTCCATCCGGAGGAGCGGAGGGCTGTTTCGGCTTCATCCTTGGTCTTGTGCACCAGGCTAGGCAGTTCGAAGAGCATGCCGTTGGAAACACGCAGCTCGACGGTGGTGCCGCGGGCGACGTCGGTGCCTTCTCCGGCGACGGCGATGACTTCGCCCTCTGGCTTTGAGGAATCAACGTCCACCTTGGTGGATTTCAGGCCGAGCGAGTTCAGCACGGACTCGGCTTGTTGGATATTCATGCCGGTCAACGAGGGCACCTGGACCGTTTCGCGACCACTTGAGACGGTCACGGAAACCTTGGATCCCTTTGACAGCTGGGACCCGGCGACCGGCTGCTGGTCCATGATGTGACCGTCGGGGACGTCGTCGGAACTTTCACGCTTCAGGTTGTCGTCAAGTTTCAAGCCGGCTTCTTCGAGCGTTTTCGCGGCTTCTTGCGGGGTGAGGCCATCCAGGTCGGGAACATCGGTGATCTCACGGCCGGAGGACACCGTGATCGTGACGTTCGTGCCCTTTTGCAACTGCGAACCTTCGGTCGGGTTGGTGCCCAGCACGTCGCCGCGGGGAACGTCGGGATCCGGTGCCTCATTCACGGTGACTTGCAGGCCAAGATCCTCGAGAATCTTGACTGCCTCTTCGCGCTTCTTGCCCACGACGTTGGGCACGGTCACCATCTCGGCAGCGGCTTGCTCTTCGCCGTCGCCACGGACCTTGTTGTATACGTACGCGCCACCGCCTAGCAGCATCACCGCAGCGAGCAGCAGCGCGGCTACCTTCATGCCCGAATTCTTCCTTTTCGTTTCCTGGCGGTGCTGCGCATACCTGCTTTCCGACGGCACCACCGCCGTAGTCTCATCCTGTCGCTCCGCCAGGTGATTCCGGGCAGCGTTGGTCACCGCGCCGCGCTGGAGACGCTGTAGGTCTTCGGCCATCTCCATGGCGGTCTGGTAGCGGTCGGCCGGGTGCTTGGCCATGGCAGTGAGGATGACGGAGTCGACGTTGATCGCCTCAGTCTCGCTCAAGCCTGCAATGCGTGCGCTCGGTGGCTGCGGATCTTCCTGTACGTGCTGATAAGCAACGGCGAAGGGAGTTTCACCTTCAAAGGGCGGAAAACCGGTGACGGTCTCGTACATCACGCAGCCGAGAGCGTAGATATCGCTGCGTCCGTCGGCGGTCTTACCGCGTGCCTGCTCGGGGGAGAGGTACTGGGCGGTGCCGATGACGGCAGACGTCTGGGTCATCGCCGCGGTGGAATCATCCAGGGCGCGGGCGAT
The DNA here is from genome assembly GCF_024454055.1 of Corynebacterium sp. CCUG 70398. NCBI lineage: Bacteria > Bacillati > Actinomycetota > Actinomycetes > Mycobacteriales > Corynebacteriaceae > Corynebacterium > Corynebacterium sp. CCUG 70398. The sequence goes on along the minus strand of NZ_JAGPYZ010000004.1, from coordinate 81,076 downwards.
GCCGAAGTCCATGACCTTCACTTCGCCGGTGTTGGTCACCATGATGTTGGCGGGCTTGACGTCGCGGTGGATGATGCCGGCTTCATGGCTGGCGGCCAACGCGTGAGTGACGGGCAGTAACAACGAGGCGGCTTGCTCGGGCGCGAGTGGGCCGTCGCCGTGGACAATGTCCCGCAGGTTTCGTCCCTGGACACGTTCCATGACGATGTACGGGATGGAGGTGTCGCCGATAAGCGTCTCGCCCGTGTCGTACACCGAGACGATATTGGGGTGGTTGAGCCGCGCGGAGTTCTGGGCCTCCCGGCGGAAACGCTCCCGGAAGTTCTCGTCGCGCGCCATGTCGAGCTTGAGCATCTTGACCGCGACCTCGCGGCCGAGCAGCGTATCCGTGGCCACGTAGACGTCGGACATACCGCCGGTGCCGATGGTGTAACCCAGTTGATAGCGGTCCCCAATGAGAGTCATGTTGATCAAGGCTCCTTATTCGAATGGGTTCGGCAGTTCCGGCAATTCCGGGGCTGGCGGGACGGGACTTTCCGGTTGCGTTGCAGGCGGCTCTTCGCGGGTGGGCTGCGGTGCGGTTTGTTCTTCGCGGCTGGACTGCGACGTCGACGGTTCTGGGGAATTGTAAATGGTCGACGGTTCTTCCTGGGTGCTCTGCTGTGTCTCCTCCGGTTCGGAGCTGGGGGTGGTCTGCTCCGTTGTTTCTTCGACAGTCGTCTCGATGGTCTCCGTGGAAACCGTGGTGCTCGACGTGCTCGAGGAAGTCTCTTCGCCACCGCCGCTAATGCCGTCAAAAAGCCCCGATGCGTAGGCCCAGAATGCACCGAGCCCGAGAAGCAGCACCACCAGCGCGATGAGCACACCGGTGCCGAAGCCACCGGAACGCTTCTTCGGCTCCGCATCAACAGCAGGCGTCTGGTGCTCCGACAACTCCGGGTAATCCTGCGGGTAGCCCGGCTGGTAGCTCGGAGCCGGGCCCGTTTCGGGTTGGATCGTGGTCGCCTCGGTGACGGCGGCGAGCTGCGCGGTGGACTCCTGCGGGGAGGGAGAAGAGACCGCGCGGGTGTTTTTGGTCACCGGGCGCTGGCCGTTGCGGGCGTCGGCGATGGCGTTCTGGAACTCGGAGCCGTCGGCAAAGCGCGTCGCGGGGTCTTTGCGCATGGCGATGCCGATCAGTTCGCGCGCCGGCGCCGAAATCGACGTCGACAGCGGAGGTGCCTCGTTGGAGACATGCGCCAACGCCACGGAAACGGAGGAGTCACCGGTGAAGGGGCGGCGGCCCGACAGGAGTTCGTACCCGACCACGCCGAGGGAGTAGATATCCGATGCGGCGGTGACCGGCAGGCCCTGCGCCTGCTCGGGGGAGACGTACTGGGCGGTGCCCACGACCATGCCGGTGCGCGTCAGCGGCACAGCCGATGCGGCCTTGGCAATGCCGAAGTCGGTGATCTTCACCTTGCCGTTCTGCGTGATCATCAGGTTGCCCGGCTTGATGTCGCGGTGGACCAAGCCCATCCGGTGGATCACGGAGAGACCGTGGGCGGCCTGCTCGAGCACGTCGAGCGCCATTGCCTCGGTGAGTTGACCCTCGCGGACAATGAGGTCCGCCAAGGACTCGCCCCGGATGTACTCCATGACGATGAAGCACATCGGGTAGCCCTCGCGCGTGGGCACCTCACGGTAGTCGTAGGTAGCCACGACATTCTCGGAGTTGATGCCCTCAGCGGCATTCGCCTCGTTCCGGAAACGGCTCAAGAACTCTTCGTTAGCGGAGAACTCGGGTCGCAGGACCTTCACGGCGACTTCGCGGTCGCGGGTGGTGTCGTCGGCAAGCCAGACGGTGGACATGCCGCCGTGCCCGATAATCCATTGGAGCTGGTAATCGGGGCCGATGAGCTCTTGCAGCTCGGCGCGGTTATCAGTGTGCATTACTGTGCACCTCCAGTGTCATCGGTGTTCGGTGCCGCCGCCACCCCCAGGATGGCGCGGCCGATCGGGGCGGAGACCAGTCCACCAGTAGCGCTCTGGCCCATGCCGCCGCCGTCCTTGACCACGACGGCCACGGCGACATCCTTGTCCGGGTCGAAGGCGACGTACCAGGTGTGCGGTGCAAGTCCCTCGCCGTGCTCGGCGGTACCCGTCTTGGATGCGTAGCCGTTGCCGTTGTACCCGGCAGTGTTGCGCTCGGAGGAGTACATCAGACCTGTCAGCGTCTCAGCTTCGTCGGCGCTGATGGCTTCCGCTGCCTGGTGGGGGCGGGTTTCGCTCACGGTCTTCATGTTGGGCGCGACGACGCGGGAGACCACATAGGGGTCCATGCGTTTGCCGTCGTTAGCCACCGTGCCTGCCATGACTGCGGCCTGCAGCGCGGTCATGGTGACGTCGCGCTGACCGATCGCAGACATGCCCACCGCAGCCAGATCCTCCAGCTCACCGAGGGAACCAGCCGCGTTGGGCAGGCCCAGATCGTAGTTCTGGCCCACGCCGAACGCGGTGGCCATCTCGCGCATCGGTTCGTCGCCGATCTCAGTGGCCAACTCCACGAATGCCGTGTTGCATGACAGGGTGAACGCCTGGGTGAGCGACGTCTCTCCACCGCCGCCGCCACACGCCTTGCCCCCGTAGTTGGTCAGCTGCACTTCTGTGCCCGGCAGGGTGATCGCGGCTTCCGCAGTCAGCTGAGAATCAGGGGTGTAACCGGCGCGCAGACCTGCGGCCGTGGTGATGATCTTGAAGATGGATCCCGGCGGCAGCTGCTCCTGCGCAGCCTGGTTGAGAAGCGGCTGGCCCGGATCCTCGTTGACAGCCTGCCACGCGGATTCTGCGGTGTCGGGGTTCACAATCGAGTTCGGGTCATAGGACGGGTTCGACGCCATCGCGAGCACTTCGCCTGTCGACGGCCGCAGCGCCACCACCGCACCGTTGTATCCACGAGACTCCAGCTGGTCGTAAGCCGCGGCCTGCATCTGCGGATCAAACGTGAGCTCGATGGAATCGCCAACTCGGTTCTCCTTGTTCGTCCGCAGGAAGCGGCTGCCGGACGCGCGCGATTCGCCGTTGAGTTCTTCGTTGAACCCGGCCTCGAGTCCAGCCACGCCGTAGCGGTCCGACACGTAGCCGATCACCGGGGCAAACGAGTACGGCATGTTGGGGTAGCTGCGGTCGTAGAAACCCTCGCTGTTCTGGTGGGACTCGGCGAGAATCTCGCCGCCTGCGCTGATCTGGCCGCGCTCCACCATTTTGGCTTCCATAAAGTTGCGCGAGTTCATAGGGTTGCGTGCGTACTTGTCCTCAGTGAATGCTTGCACCCAGGTGAGGTTGACCAGCAGCATCACGATGAGCAGCAGCGAGCCAATCGCGCCGATTCGAATCGTTTTATTCATCGCGCCCCCTCCAGTTGACGCTCCTCAGAAGCAGCAACAGACGTCTCACCAGCCGGGCGGTTCGCGTTGTTGGAGATACGCAGCAGCAGTCCCAGCAGGATGTAGTTCGCCATGATGGCGGAACCACCAGCCGACATGAACGGCGTGGTCAGACCCGTCATGGGCAGCATGTTGGACACACCGCCGGTGACCACGAAGATCTGCACGGCGATGGTCAGTGCGAGCCCGGAGGCGACCAGCTTGCCGTAGGTGTCGCGCACGGCCAAGGCGGTGCGGAAACCGCGGGTGATCAAGATGGCGAAGATGATCAACACGGCGCTCAAGCCCACCAGGCCGAGCTCCTCACCGATAGCGGCGAGGATGTAGTCCGAGTGCGCGACCGGAACCATGTCGGGGTGACCGAAGCCCAGGCCCGTACCGGTGATGCCGCCCCAGCTCAGGCCGAACAGGGCCTGGGAGGGCTGGAAACCGAAGGTGTCGTAGTTAGCCAGCGGGTCAATCAAGTTGGCCACGCGGTCCTGGATCTTTTCAGACATCTGATAAACAGTGAACCCGCCGATGGCCACCAAGCCAGAACCAATGAATAGCCAGCTCGTCCGGCCGGTGGCGAAGTACACCATGCCCAGCACGGTGGCAAAAAGCAGCAGTGCCGGACCGAAGTCGTTGGACATCGCCATGATGAGGATCGCGATCGCCCAGACCATGAGGATTGGAGCCAAGTCGCGCAGGCGCGGGAAAGTCAACCCCAAGAAGCGATACCCGGCCACGGTGAATAGGGACCTTTTTTGCGCCAAAAGTTGGGCGAAGAAGAGCAGCAGGAGGATCTTGGAGAACTCACCCGGCTGGATGGAGAACGGACCCAGCCAGATCCAAATGCGCGCCTCCGCGTCCGGGGGCTGCGGCCATACCAGTGGCAGCGCCAGCAAGATCAGGCCGAGCAGGCCCAGCAAGTAGGAAAAACGCGTCAGCTGACGGTGGTCGCGCACGATCAGCAGCGTGCCCACGAGCAGCACCACGCCAACAAGCGACCACATGACCTGCCGTTCCGTCAGGTGCGCATCCTTCGCGATGTCGATGCGGTAGATGAACACCAGACCGATCGCGTTCAACGTCGCCGCCAGCGGCAGCATCATCTGGTCGGCGTGCGGTGCGGCATAACACATGGCCACGTGCGCAATCGCGTAGACGCCGATGAAACCGCCAACGAGCCAGAGCATGTCGACGGTGAGCGCTTTACCCTGGGAAAGCTCCAAGCCCACGAGCATGAGCAGCAGCAACGCCGCCGACATGATCAGCAGGGTCATCTCCCTGCCGCGGGAAAACAGCTGGCGCATCTACTTCACCTCCCTACAGGCCTCAGCGGGGGTTTCCGGCTCAGCATCGGCCCCCTCGTTGTCTGCGTCTTCAGCAGCTTGAGCATCTTCGGCCGCTGCCTCATCGACGCAGACGGGCAACGCGTCCTCGGCCAAGCGGTTGACTTGCTCGGTGACCTCGGCATACGAGCCGCTGCCCAGGTTGTCCACGCGTTGACGGGTGGAATCGGGCAAGTCGCTGACCGTGAACAGCTGGCAGTCGTTCGGGACAGAGCCCGTGTCGACGAGCCGGATCTGGTTCTCGTCGTTAATGCACACCTTCTGCACAGGCTCATGCAGGTCGCGGCCGAAAACGCTGGTTTGGAAGCCCTGCTCGATGATGATTTCATCTGCGTCGTTCGCAGTGACGAAGTACGACGACTGCTTGGCGTTGTCGTACCACCACATGCCGCCCAGCCCCAGCAGGGCGACGAGCAACACGCCAATGACTATCGGCCACGCCGAGCGCCGCTGGTGATCCTCCTCGTCGTCATCGGGTTCCGGGGTGTCGTGGGTGGCGCGCGTTTCGCTTGTCGACGTCTTATTCTGCGGCCGCACCAACTTCGCCGCCCTACTCGCGGACGTATCCGGATGGGTGGGATCTTCTGCCTGCACCAACGCACCGGCCATCGCAGGTGCGGTGGGCACGTCGGGGGACTCCGGATCATCCGTGTCGATAACATCGGCCACTACAACAGTGATGTTGTCCGGCCCTCCCGAGCGCAGCGCCAGTTCGACGAGGCGTTGCGCGGCCTCGGCGGGGGAGCCTTCTCCCAAGGTGCTCTCAATGGTGGAGTGCGTCACCGGGTCGGACAGTCCGTCGGAGCACAGGAGGTAGCGGTCGCCGGCGTGGGCGTCGATAAGCTCCAAATGCGGCTCGACCGGACGGCCGGTGTACGCCTTGAGAATGAGCGACTTCTGCGGGTGCGACGAAACATCCTCGGCGTTGAGTTTGCCCTGTTCGACGAGCGACTGGACGAATGTGTCGTCGACAGTGATCTGTGTCAGCTCACCGCCGCGCAGGCGGTATCCGCGCGAGTCACCGACGTGGATCAACCCCAGCTGGACACCGTTGAACATCAGCGCGGTCAGGGTAGTGCCCATGCCTTCTTGCTCAGGGTGCTTACTGATGGACGCCTTGATCGACGCGTTCGCGTCATCAGCCGCCGCGCCGAGCAACGCCAGAATGTCGGCGTCGCCCGGGTCGCGGTCGAGGTGCTCCATGTGCTGGACCATGAGCTGGGAGGCGACTTCACCGGCGGCGTGGCCGCCCATGCCGTCGGCAAGCAACAGCAAGTGCGGGCCGGCATAGGCGGAATCTTCGTTGTTTCCGCGCACAAGCCCGCGGTCAGACACAGCGACGAAGTTGAGTTTCAGCGTGCTCATGGCATCAACCTCACAATCGTGCGCCCCATCTTGATGTCCGTGCCCACCTGGACGCGTTCAGGCTGGTCAATCCGGATACCGTCGACAAATGTGCCGTTACGGGAATCCAAGTCCTCGACGAACCATTCAGACCCGCGGCGGAACAACCGCGCGTGGCGCGAGGAGGCAAAGTCGTCCCCGAGCACGAAATCGTTGTTGTCCGCACGGCCCAGTGAGAGTTCTTCCAGCGTGGAAATCTCCATGTGGGAGCCCTGCAGCGGGCCCTCAACCACGACGACCTCGCGGGCCTTTTCCCTGCGCATGGGCGCCGGTGCCGGGGCAGCTGCCGAACGTGGGCGGCGCTGCGCCGAAGCCGCGGCCTTGATGTCGCGGCGCTGCGCGGCGAGCACCGCCATGATGAATGCCCACAACAAGATCAGGAGCCCGAAGCGGGCACCGAGCATCAATGCAGTATCTAGCACGTCACACCGCCCCTTACTGGTACTGCTGGTAGTGCTCGTTCGGCTGGGCCGGCTGGGAATAGCGCGGACCCACGATACGAACCTCGATGGAGGAATGCCCGACAGTGACCACATCGCCGTCGGCCAGCTCCCAGTTCTCCACAAGCTGGTCGTTGACCGTCGTGCCGTTGGTGGACTGGAGATCCACCAGAAACGCGGTCTGACCGTCCCAAATGACTTCGGCGTGCTGGCGCGAGACACCCGTGTCCGGCAGGCGGAAGTCAGCGTCGTTCGACCGGCCGAGGATGTTGGACCCTTCGTGGACTTGGTAGGTGCGCGACGAGCCGTCGAGAAGCAAAAGGGTCACGGCGGGACCGTTCGGTGCTGGCTGGGGCTGGAACATCGGTGCCTCCTGATCATCGGCCTTGCGCGGTGCGCGGTCCGCAAGAATCGCGTCGAATCCGCTATCGACATCCGGGGCTTCGTCGATATACGACGACACACGCAACTGACCCGTGCGCAACCCGGACTCCTCCGCAACCCGGACCACCACGGGCCCGTACAGGCCCCAGTTCAGGTTACGGACAAAACGCGTGAGCTGCCCTGCGAGGTGGGCGGGCAGATCCGGATCCTGCGACAAGTTCTCCAGATCCTTACTGGACACGCCGATCGCGAACACATTCGGAGCGACAATCTCGTCCACCTCATTGGCGACGAGTTCATCCTGCGCCTCCTGCTTCAGCAGCTCTTCCAGCTCAGCCGGAACAACACGGCCACCGAACACTGCCGCAAAGCCGTTATCCAGCCCGCGCTGCAGTGAACTGTCGATCTTGGCCAACCTATCCAGCAACGCCATCTACCCACACCTCCTCCCAGGAATGTTTCGAAGACAGTATAGAGTTTCGCGCCCGTTCGACATAGCTACCCAGGCCTTTCTTACAGTCCTTATGGAGTTTTAAGGTGTGGTTGAGACTATCTGGACGGCAACTGAACACGCGATTTGGTGGTTGGCGGCAGGCCCGTGCTATGTTTACCTAGTCGCCCGCCCGGGTGGCGGAATTGGCAGACGCGCTGGCTTCAGGTGCCAGTGTTCGCAAGAACGTGGGGGTTCAAGTCCCCCCCCGGGCACAATGTGAAGTCCCGAGACATCGTTCCTATGATGTCCCGGGATTTCTTGTTTTTGGAGTGCCCCGGTTGGGGTTGAGTTCGTTGTCTTGCAGTAGATCTTGCCGTCGGTCAGCAGCAGGGGTCGAGCCGCTGTTGCCCTATCCGCAGGCAGCCAGGGCGCCGGTGGCGGTGAGTACGAGTCCGCCGAGTGGAAACTGTCGCCGGGAAAAGCTGTTTGACGTGGTTTAACCGTCCGTGGTCCAGGTCTGAGTGAAACAAGAAGAGGATGAGGGAACCCTACCGCTAAAGCATCAGGTCAGGGGTAGGTCCGTGACACACGTGGCACCATCAGCGGTGGTGGAGAACTCAGTGACACCGGTTATTTATCATGTCCTCTGTGCTTTCCCTCGGATTGTCGATGATCTGAGCTACTGCCCTGCACTTCATGGCCAAAACCGCAGGAGCGGAAGACTAGTGCTGGAGCAACGTCTCGTTCACAATGGTCCGGGAGGTCGAAAACCGCTGCATAGGAAAGATATGGCGGAAACAGTGAGCGTGGTCGTGGGTCGGGGTTAGTCCAAGGTGGCGAGCAGCTCAGTACAGGCCTGCTCGCACCGGCGGCAGGCCTCGGCGCAGACCGTGCAGTGCTCGTGCATCTCAGCGTGGCGGGCGCATTCTTCTCCACAGGCCTGGCAGGCAGTACGACAAGCCTCCAGGACGGAGCGGATAAGGGTGACATTCCAGTCGGTGGGCCGGGAGAGCATCCGGCCGGTGGCCGTACAGATGTCAGCACAGTCGAGGTTGAGGCGGATGCAGGTGGTCAGCTCCGCGACCATGTCCTCACCCAGGCAGGCATCCGCGCAGGCGGTGCAGGTCTGGGCGCACTCGAAGCAGGCGGTGATGCATTCGGCCAGTTTGTCCTTGTCGATCTGGCCTAGGTCCTTCGGGTGGGCCTCCAGCATGGCGTGTACGTGATGGGTCATGTCGTGCTCCATATCTCAATTCGGTCCGGAAAGGTGGGCCGGTCGAGCCGACCGGCCCACACCCTCGACCCTAGAGGCCCGACTGGCCGGAATCCAGGGTTGGACCATGAAGATTTCATGAAGAACCCCAACCTCCACCTAGCGGCTACCAGCCGCTAGAAACTCCCTAAGTAACGTGGCGAATGCTCGGCCGTAGCTACGCCGAGTGGGTCGGCCACAGGCTCCCAAGAGCCGGACGCTGCCCTACCCACAGCCTCCACCCAGTGGCACCTATCGAGCAGGAGGAGTGATAAACCACGACGCACTTGAAGCACCATCCCTCGCTGAGTCTCAGCTCCTGCACCAACCAAGAAACCTAGAAAGCATTATCATGAAGCGCACCATTGCCCTCGCTGCCCTCGCCCTGACCTCCTCCCTGGCCCTGGCCGCCTGCACGGACGACACTGCATCTGATGCCCCCGAGACCACGACCACCACCACCTCGGTGACGGCCACACAGTCCTCCGAGGAGACTGGCATGAACGATCAGATGGGTGCAGAGGGCCATTACCATCCGGCTGATGGTGGGCAACCCCCGGCAGGGATCGCAGCAGAGGAAAATCCCACCTACCCGGTGGACACCGAGGTCGTCCTCACCGCGGACCACATGCCGGGCATGGAGGGTGCTGAGGCGACGATCGCCGGTGCGTTTGACACCACGACCTACTCGGTCAGCTACACCCCCACCGACGGTGGGGACCCGGTCACCGACCACCGGTGGGTGGTCCACGAGGAGTTTGTCGATCCGGGCCAGGCCCCCCTGCCGGAGGGGTCCGAGGTCGTCTTGGATGCCGAGCACATGTCGGGAATGAAGGGTGTGGAGGCCACCATCGACTATTCCACGGATGAGACGGTCTACATGGTTGATCTCACCGTCGACGGGATGACCATGACCAATCACAAGTGGGTTACCGAAAGCGAGATCGCCCCGGCAGAGTAAGACCCACCAACCGCAACCTCAGCACCCCGGGCTCCTCCACCATCTGGTTGAGGTCCCTGGGTGCTTACCTCTTTGGTTTCTGCCCTAGGACGAGTTAGTCCTCGTCCTGGGTGAGCACCTGTCGGGCCAGTCGGTAGGCGTGGTCGTTCCATCCCTGGCGGACGACGTCGCGGACGAGTCAGGAGCATCCCACCGGTGGTGGCTGCCCGTGACGGGGATGTTCCCTTGGTGGCGGCCGCTCTAGACGGCGTGGCGGATGTCCTTTGAGTGGGCAAAGACGGTACATCGTGGCCCGCTTGTCTGCCGGGTGAACCGGCCATAGCCATCAGGATGCGAAATGAGCCCCACACCAAATCCCGCACCGGTCATCGTCACCGGGGATGACCTGGTCTCATTGGTTGGAGCCGGGGGAAAGTGGTGTTATCTCTATCGGGCGATCACCGCCGGTGGCCAGACCCTGGACTTTTACCTCTCTCCGAAGCGGAACGTGGCCGCAGCGAAGCGTTTCCTGGCCAAGGCTCTCAGATCCAATGCGTCAGCCGGGTATCCCAGAGTGATCAACACCGATAAAGCACCCTCACTAGCCAGGGCAATCGCCGAGTTGAAGTCAGAGGGAATCTGCCCGCCAACAGTGGAACACCGGCAGGTGAAATACCTCAACAACATCCTGGAAGGCGACCATGGTCGGCTGAAGCGGATCCTCGGGCCGAAAGGCGCGTTTAAGAACCGGTCATCTGCATATCGGACGTTGAAAGGGATGGAGGCGATGTACTCATTGCGGAAAGGGCAAGGCACGATGTTTGCCTACGGGCAACCGAACCCGGACGCGGTGATCGTCAACCGGGTCTTCGAGACGGCCTGAGAACGCCCACACGCAGCGGCCATCAGGGAATGAGAAACTGAGTTTTTGCGGCTCTCCCCCCAACTTTGCAACAGCACCGGTTGATGTTGCAGGTGGGGATGTGGTCGAGGTTGTTCAGCGGCGCGATCTTTTCGACCAGCAGCACCACAGTGGCCATCAACCCGATCATGCGGCCGCCAGCAGCAGGACTCCCAGCCTCCAGCCGGCAACAGGGGCGGTCAGAGTGGCCTGGCCGTCGTTCTCGACGGGGTGTGGTGGTCGGGTCCCGGCCTGTCACCGGGCGAAACGGGCGATAGCGTCGGTGACTTCCTGGAACTTCGCGTCGGCCTCCTCTCCTCCTAACTGGGCGGCGTCACGGACGCAGTGTTTCATGTGGTCATCGAGTAGTCCCAGGGCAACGCTGCGTAGGGCAGCATTGACCGCGGAGATCTGGGTAAGGATGTCGATGCAGTACTGTTCCTCGTCGACCATGCTGTGCAGGCCCCGGGCCTGGCCCTCGATGCGCTTGAGGCGGGCGAGATAGCGATCCTTGTCGTTGATGTAGCCATGGGTGGTGTGACAGGTGTCGGCCCCACCCGAGGAGGAAACGGCCTGATCAGGGGTGCGAGTATCCACAATGGTCTCCTTGCTGAAAAAAGGGGGCAGGTATGTCCTGAGTCAGTTGCGGGTCGATCAGGATGGAAAGCCCGAGGGTATGGAATGAGGCGTGAGGACCTCATGGTCCCCACGCCCTGTGGCGTTATTCGGATAAGTAGTCGGCAGTTTGTCGGCCCGGAGGGGCCTGCCGGGTGGGGCCGGGGGAGAGGTCAGGAGCAGGTACTTGGGGACGGAGGTCTGAGTGTTATTGGAGGGACTCAGCCGCAGGAGGAGGACACGGGGTTCCTTATCGCTAGAAAAGGATGCGGATTAGGCGGTGACCGGCTGCCGCACGGAGGGGCGAGCGGGCTGCGGTGAGGAACTGGTGTTGTCGTGGGAGGGCTTGAATCTACGCAGCGTGAGGGAGTTGGAGACCACGAACACCGAGGAGAAGCCCATCGCAATGCCCGCCAACCCCGGGTTGAGGAAACCGATCGCGGCGACCGGGATCAGCACGACGTTGTAGGCGAACGCCCAGAACAGGTTGCCCTTGATGGTGCCCAGCGTGCGACGTGACAGACGGATGGCATCGCCCGCGGAGCGCAGGTCGTTGTTCATTAAGGTGATATCGGAGGCCTCTATGGCCACATCCGTGCCCGCCCCCATGGCCAGACCCAGATCGGCCTGGGCCAGGGCGGCCGCGTCATTGACGCCGTCGCCGACCATGGCGACCTTCTTGCCCTCATGTTGCAGCTTCTCGATGACCGCGACCTTGTCCTGCGGCATGACCTCGGCACTCACGTTGGCCGCATCGATGCCCACCTCTTGGGCGACGGCGGCCGCGGCCTTCGCGTTATCGCCGGTGAGCAGGTACGGACTCAACCCCAGCCTGCGGAACTGGGCGACCGCTTCCGCTGAGGAGTCTTTGATGGCATCGCGCACCACGACCACACCGGCGGGCTGGTCATCGACGTAGACGGCCACCGGGGTCGCGCCCTGCGACTGTGCGTGGTCGAAGGCGGTGGTGAGGTCACGGGGCAGCTGGCCGGCGGGACGGCCGACGGTGACGACGTGACCCTTGACGGTGGCCGTGACGCCCCGGCCGGCGGTGCTGTCGAAGTCGGTGGCCTCCTGGATGTTCCCGGAGCGCTCGGCCTCGGTGACAATCGCCTTGGCGATGGGGTGCTCGGAGCCTGCTTCGACGGCCGCCGACAAGGCGAGGACCTCGTTGTTGGTGTAGCCGTCGGCGGCGTGGACGCCGGTGACCGACATGACCCCGGAGGTGACGGTGCCGGTCTTGTCCATGACGATGGTGTCGACCTGGCGGGTGGATTCGAGGACCTCCGGGCCCTTGATCAACAAGCCCAGCTGCGCGCCCCGGGAGGTGCCCACCAGCAGGGCGGTCGGGGTGGCCAGTCCCAGGGCGCATGGGCAAGCGATGATCAGCACCGCGACTGCGGCGGAAAAGGCCCAGTTCGCCCCGCTGCCGAGGGCGAGGTGGACGATCAGGGTGATGATGGAGACGACAATGACCGTCGGGACGAAGACCGAGGAAATCTTATCCACCAGGCGCTGGACCGGGGCTTTTTTCGCCTGGGCGTCAGTGACCAGCTTGGCCATCTGGGACAGCGTGGTCTCCGAACCTGTGCGGGTGACTTCGACCAGCAGTCGACCGGAGGTGTTGATCGTCGCGCCCGTGACCGGGGTGCCAGGGGCGGCCTCGACGGGAACGGACTCGCCGGTCAGCATCGACTCGTCGATGGCCGAGGTGCCCTCGATGACACGACCGTCGGTGGCGATCTTCTCACCCGGGCGGACGACGAAGACGTCACCGACTGTCAGCTGGGAGACCGGGACGCGGACTTCCTCACCGTCGCGGATCACCGCGGCGTCTTTCGCACCCATGTCCAGCAGGGACTTCAGCGCCGCGGAGGACTGGCCCTTGGCGCGGACCTCAAACCACCGGCCGAGCAACAGGAAGGTGATGACTACGGCGATGGTCTCGAGGTAGATGTGGTCCATGCCGTCATGGCGGGGCAGCAGGCTCATCTCGATGACCATGCCGGGGTGCCCGGCGTTGCCGAAAAACAAGGCCCACAGCGACCACAGATACGCAGCGGTAGTGCCCAGAGACACGAGCGTGTCCATCGTGGTCGAGCGGTGACGCAGGTTGGTTAAGGTCGCCCGGTGGAACGGGGCGCCACCGTAGAAGTAGATCAGGGTGGACAGGACGAGCAGGGCCCACTGCCAATTCATGAACTGCAGGGACGGGATCATCGAGATCGCGACCACCGGAACGGAGAGGATCGTCGACCCGATCAGACGCGACTTCAGGTCTGTGGCCTCGGCCTCGCGGGCCTGTTCGTGGCGGTCACCGACCACCTCGGTGTCCTCCTCCGGGCCGCTGTCCACGGCGGAGGCGTGTTGATCCCCCATGGTGAACGCGTCGTACCCGGCACCCCGCACGGTTTCGATCAGCCGATCGGCGTCGACTTTGGTGGGGTCGTAACTGACGGAGGCGGATTCGGTGGCGAAGTTGACGGTGGCCTCCACGCCATCGAGCTTGTTGAGCTTGCGCTCCACCCGCCCTGAGCACGACGTACAGGTCATGCCGGTGACGCCCAGATCGACCTGGAGTAGGTCAACCGACGGTTGAGTCTGAATCATCAGTGATCAGTCCTTCAGCAAACAGTGGTGAGGTGCATCTCCGAGGTCCCAAAAGGCCCGCCCACAGATGCACCGTCGGGGATATCGAACCGGCATGGCTGGGCCTGATGGGCATATCCAACAGGGTTGGCCCGGCCGTGTCTACCTGAGGCGGGGACCGGGCCCCGGGATTAGGGCTTGACGGTGTAACCGGCTGTCGTGACAGCGGCGACAACATCGTCGTCGGTGAAGTTTTCACCCGTGACGGTCACCTGCCCGGTATCCACGGTGGCCTCCACCATGGTCACACCGGCGACCTCGCCGATCTCCTCCTCCACGGAGGACTTGCAGTGTCCGCAGGTAATGCCTTCGATGATGTACTTCTTTGTTACGGCGCTCATCAGATGATCCTTTCCTTGATGTCCTGAAGGGCAGGAGTGGAGATGTCCCAACAACCTTCAACCTATACCCATGGGGGGTATCAGTCAAGGAGGTGTCTGCCCCTAAGCGTCCCGTTCGGCGGGCAGGACTTCCGGAACGGCCGCGATCGTTGCTGCACTTCTTGTACAAAATGTACGTTAAAGGGTATGGGCATCACGGTCACCCTCAGTCAGTTCCGCAGCGAACAAAGCCACTATCTTGATGCCGCCCAACGTGAACCGGTCACCATCCTCAGTCGCGGGCCCCGCCGCCGGGCGGTGGTGGTCTCCCCGGACTTCTACGACCGGGCGGTTCAGGCGCTGGAGGATGGCGAGGATATCCGTGCCGCAGCGGCTGCCCGCCAGGAGGCGGGCGGTGTCTCCCACGAGGAGTTCACGTCCGACCTCGAACTGGACTGACGTGCCTGTCCATACCTGTGCCGCGGTATTTGATCATCGATAAGCTTTCAACTGCGACAGCCCTCCGCACGCTGGCCCGGCAATGGCAGCAGTGATTGCCACCGCCATCGACGCCCTGGCCCACGTTCCGCCGTCTCGGCGGAGTGGAAAAGTTGCGGGGCGGCGACGGGGAGTGCTGTAGCTGGGTAGTCCACGGCCGTCAATGACGGTGAGCTGATCAGCGTCTCGGTTCCAAGGAAGACAGGCACTCATACTCGCATCGTTGAGTGGGATGAGGCCGGTCCCTGGCGTTCCTGCGCATGACGCATGACTACCGAACCTGAACAAATAAGGAATGGACAGCTGAGGCACGCAGCATCAGGCTGCTAGCGGGGCCTCTTTTTGTTGCCCGTATCGGGTCAGACCCCGCGGCTTGTACACCGCCAGCACCGTAGCCACCAGCAATACCAAGGCTGCTGCCACGGAGTGGAGGACCGGGGAGAAATTCCGCACGGCCTCCAGCCCCACGCCCGGGTCTGCCGCCACCCGGGCAAGATACTCGAAAGTCTACATGTACAGCACCAACACACCTGTCGCCACCACAGTGAGCCCCAGCTTGAACACCACCCAGTAGTGTCGGAACAATCCCCACGTCGTCCCCAGGGATTGAAGGACTCCGGTCACCAGCGAGGCCACCGCCAGGGGAACGAGCGCCCACCACGCCACCTGCTCCATCACCCGATACGTCCCCCGGACCGCCATCTCATCCGCGCTCACTATCCCCATGACCGCCATCGCGATAAAGGCGAGCACCATCCCGAGCCAGCCGACCGAGCAGACCACATGTGCCACCAGCGCGGCCTTGCGTATTCGTGGGGTCATCACTCTCGCCATTAGAGGTGCTCCTGGACCAGGAACGCCCCCTCGGCCGGCATCCCCAACCCATGGCGACTGGGCCCATGGTTGCCGTCTCCAAACACCAGTACCAGCACGACCGAGTCATGCGCCTGAAGGCTTCGCGGTCATCCGGAGGAAAACACCGCACGATCACCACCTCGCAGACCAAGGGGCGTCTCGCCCTCGTGGCTGTAGCCGCCGGCACGGTCTCATCCGCCGGCGTCGGTGGCGCCACGGCCGCCGCCTTGCAAGCCCCGGCCGAGGTCGAGGCTCCGGTCTCCCCGGAGGCTGCCACCGTCGAGGTGGATTTGGCCACCAACGACACGGCCCTGTCCTCGAGTGGGACGCAGGCCGCACCGCAGATTCTCGCGATCTCCGAATTCAAGCCGGTCGCCAACATCGACGAGCAGCTGGACAAGGCCATCCAGTACAACGCCGAGCGGGCCGAGAACGAGCGCGCTGCCCGCGCGCCCTCGGTGGTCAAGCCCGCTGAAGGCACCTTCACCTCCGGTTCCGGCGTGCACTGGGGAACCCTCCACGCGGGTATCGACATCGCCAACGTCGTGGGTACCCCGATCCTCGCGGCGATGGGCGGCACTGTCATCGACTCCGGCCCGGCCTCCGGTTTCGGGCAGTGGATCCGCATCCAGCACGATGATGGCTCGATTGCCGTCTACGGTCATATGGAGACTCTCGACGTGACCGTTGGGGAACGCGTCACCGCTGGTCAGAGGATCGCTGGCATGGGCAACCGAGGGTTTGCCACCGGCTCTCACCTGCACTTCGAGCTTTACCCGACTGGCAGCGGGGCGGTCGACCCGTTGCCCTGGTTCGCCGAGCACGGCGTCACCTTCTAACCTTCCCGCACTCACCAGGACCGGCCCCGACACCGGAACCGGCGGCAGTGACTGGGCGTGAGGCACCCGCCTCAGACCGCAGAGACGCTTCTCACTCATCGCCGACACAGCCCGGACTTGATAGCTTCTCCAGGCAGGGCAGACCGGGGCACAGGGGAGGCAGTCCGTGCTCGTCATATATGGGGGCGGCGAGCGTCCCGCCAACGAGGAGCAGGTGCCGTAATCCACGTTTAGTGGGATACTTCCGTAACCTGCCTTCTCCTGCGCCAGCTGACGAAGCCGGTAACCGCAGGCCATGCAAGAGCCAGCATCGCGAGAACCAACAGGGGCGTATCCCCCATGCGCGCATACGGCGTCAAACCAGTATGAAGGGGAACGGTTGCCGTCAGCAGTTCGTTCGTGCCCAGGCCACTGAGTTGTGAGACTGTGCCGTCGGGCTGGATAACTGCGGAGTATCCGGTGGGGGCAGCCTGGAGAACGGTGCGGCCAAACTCGCGGGCACGCATCCGGGATGCGGCCACTTCAATTGCAGGTACTTCCTCGGTCACAAAAGACGCGGCGTTGGTCGGTGCGAGGAGTAGCTGCCCACCATTGCGAACGGCATCGGCGACCCGGTCGGCGAAGAAGACCTCATAAGAAATGACGATCCCCAATCGTGGTGTCCCGCTGGGATCGAGCACCGCCGGTCCCTCTCCGACAATGGCGTCGCGGGGGATGAACCGTGCGTCCTCGCTGAGTCGTTCAATCAGATTGCGCATAGGGATGTACTCGCCGAACGGCACACGATGATGCTTCTCATAGCGTCCTAACCGGGTCCCGTCCGGTCCCCACACTATGGATGCGTTCCGGAAATGTTGATCCTCGGATTCGGTAATTCCGACGACGATGTTCGTGTCGAGTTGCCTGGCCAGTTCAGCGAAAGCTGCATCAACGCGCGTCCCGTCGATTGAGCCGTCGATATTGACGACGTTTTCGGGCAGCAGAACCAGATCAGGGTCCCCGGTGATATCTTCGGCAGCCTGTAGGTGCCGGCGGGTCGTATCAAACGGATCGGTATTGACCGCGCGAAGCCCGCGGGGGCCTCCACCCTGCACGAGCACGACGTCAAGGCTGCCTTCTGCCGTATCATTTACGATCGTTGGCGCGAACGCCGGTACCGCGAGTACCACGACCGCTGCGACCACGGATGCTGCACGGGCTCGTCTCGGCCCGAAGATGACAGCGGTAACAACGGCCCCCGCAACTGCGGCCAACGCGGTCACCAGGAGAGTCCCACCCAGGGGCGCTGCCGCCATGAAAGGACCATCGGTCTGGCTGTATCCGAAAGCGGACAGCGGGAAACCGCCGAACGGGAACCGGTGCTGCACAGCCTCCAATAACACCAGGGCAGCAGGGGTGAGCAGCCACCAGCCCGACCAGCGGCTGCGAAAAGCCGCCTCGTTAGGCGATACCGCGGCAACCAGCATTAACAGTAGCGCCTGAACGGCAACAACAGCAGCGTATCCGGCAGTGTTGAAGTCGGTGAGCCAGCGCAGAGCAAGAGCGTAGTGCGCCACCCCGCCCAACCCACCGAGCCACAAACGGTTACGTAGTGGTTGACCTGCCAAAGCCAGCATGAACATAGTCACGCCCACCGGGAACAGCACCCACCAACCGCGTGGCGGCAGCGCCAGCCACCAGACCACCGCAGCTCCCATCATGAGCGCGGTGGGACCGGCCAATCTGCGCCAGTTATCGCCGGCTATCCCCCGGGAAAGACGTGAGACTGTCACGTCTGCTGCAGTACTAGCCTTCATCGGAGATCACGGCCTTTTTCGGGTTGTTGCTCAGTTGTGAATATATGCCCAATCCTTCGAGTCATGTGACAGCAACTTTCAGTACTTTCCCAGTGGATCTGGGGGTCCGGCAAAGCGTTGACGAATCCGGATTTAGTTCAGGCCGGCGTAGGAGTGCAGGCCGGAGACGACCAGGTTGATGAACAACAGGTTGAAGATTATCGTGGCCGGGGCCAGGATATTGATCCACGCGGCCTTGTGATCGAGCCACCCGGCCGTGGCACGGGCATGCAGGTAGGCGGCATAGAGCACCCAGGAGATAAAGGATGCGGTCTCCTTCGGATCCCATCCTCAAAACCGGCCCCACGAGGCCTCCGCCCAGATCGCACCCAGAACAATGCCCAACCCCAGTACGGGCAACGTAATGATGGCGGACTTGTAGGCCAGGGCGTCAAGCTTTTTCGCACTCGGCAGCGGCTTGGCCACAGCACCGAAGAAGCCACGCTCCGCACCCTTCGGCTGCCAGATGCGCAGCCGCTGGGAAATATGTACGAGTACATCTCCATGATCTGCGTGGACAAGCTGCAGGTCATCGACTTCCGCCCGACACGGTGCACACCACTGGTCCCAAGCGTTGAGGACGACGACCTCGCCGTCAAAATCAGACAGGCTGATCTCCTCACCCTCCTCCATCAGCGACGGGCCGGAGAAGTCCGGCAGCGGGGCACGTTCCTCCTTTGCGTAGATAATCTCGGTTTGGCCTCCTGGTGAGTGGAACTGGAAGGTGCCCCCGACGGCGACGGCGTTTCGGGCGCCGTCGCCTGAGGAACAGGCCGTCAGGGTCACGGCGGTGAGCACCGCGGCAACCGCGATGGCGGCTCTGCGGGGTGTGCTCGGCATGGATTAGATCTCCTTATTCCGGGGCGGTGGGGAAGAAGACGGTGTTCTGGTTGTCCCGGAAGACCACAACACCGAGGAAGGTCATCGTGCTGCCCGGTGGGTGGTCTGCAGCGACCCAGCTCACCCCAGCGACCGACCATGCTGTGGGGTTAGGCGTACCGCAGGGAACTCATCATCCCGGTTTCCAAGTGATAGGCGTTATGGCAGTGAAATGCCCACTCACCGGGGTTGTCAGCGATCAGGTCGGCGATCATGGTTTCACCGTGGCGGAGAAGGACGGTGTCCTTGCGTAGCCCGCCGCTGCCGGGCAGCGCCCACGTGTGTCCGTGGATGTGCATGGGGTGGGGCATCATGGTCCTGTTGCGCATGACCATCCGCAGGCGCTGGCCCTCCTGCACGGTCGCGGAGGAGGATTGGCCGTCGGTGAGAATGCTCCATTCATACGGCATCATCTGCCCGCCCAGGTCGATGCTGACTTCTCGGTCTGGTGTGCCCTCGGGCAGGAGTGCACGGTCTGCTGGCTTCAGGGAGGACAGAAGCAGTCCGGTGGACGACAACTCGGGGAAGTCGACATCGGGGCGGGGGGCCTGGCCGCCGGCGGTGCGGATGACGGCGAAGGCGCGGTCGTCCTTACCCACCGCCAAAGCCGTGAGCGGGAAGATGCCGTCGCCGAGGATGACCTCGACGTCGACACGCTCGCCCATCGACAGGTAGATCGATTCGGTCTCCCAGGGCTGGACAGGGAAGCCGTCGGTGTGGGTGACGGTCATACGGTGGCCACCGAGAGCCACCTTGAAGATGGTGTCAGCGCCCGCGTTGATGAACCTCAGGCGGGCTTTATCCCCCGGTCGGGCATTAAACGTTCGGTGCGCCCGGGGAATGCGTCCGTTGATGAGGTAGTGCGGATACATGACATCACCGGCATCTCCACCCAGAGCCAGATCGGGCGTGCCGTGGGCCATCATGCCCCCCTCACCACCCATATCCATCCCGCCGTGGCCACCCATGTCCATGTTTCCGTGTCCGCCCATGTCCATCCCCGTCAACATGGTCAGCTGATCTTCGGGACTGCTGCCGTCGATGCCGTCCAGCCAGTCGTCGAGCACGATGGTCCATTCGACGTCCTGATCCTCTGCGTCGTCCGGGTCGCGGACGATCAGAGGGGCGTGCAGACCCCGGTCGAGTTGTAGGCCGCTGTGGGAGTGGTAGAAGTAGGTTCCTCCATGGGGGGTTTCGAACACATAGGAAAACGACTGACCAGGCTCAATGGGAGGCTGGGTCATGCCGGGCACACCGTCGGCTGCGTTGTGGAGTGCGATGCCATGCCAGTGGATGGAGGTGCTCTCAGGCAGTTCATTGGTGATATCGACCTGGAGGACGTCGCCGGCGGTGGCCTCAATGGCCGCATCCCCGGTGTCAGAGACATATCCCCACGTCTTGGCTTCGATGCCGCCGATATCGATCGACATGGGCCGCGCGGTCAGCGTCTTGCGGACGGAAGGCGCGGGAAGATTCGGGGGAGTCGGGTAGGAGGATGACGACGAGGAGGACGCGGCAGGGGCCGAGGTGCTGTTGCCCTGTCCGCAGGCGACCAGGGCCCCGGTGCCGGCGAGGACGAGCCCGCCGAGCAGAAACTGTCGTCGGGAAAACGCGTTCGTCATGATTTAACCTTCCATGGTGTAAGATTTCAGTGATACGGGAGACAGGCGCAGGTGAGGACCCTGCTGAGCCATCACGTCAGGCGCAGGTCTGTGACACACGTTGCGCCGTCAGCGGTGGTGGAAAACTCCGTGGTGCCGGTACGCCCCTGGTAGCTGACCTCAATCAGGCCGGTGGCATCATCGGGAAGCCAGAAGCCAATAAACCCGTTGTCGAACGTGGTGGTTTGCTCGTCGATCAGGACCTCCCCGGTGGTCTCATCGGTGACCGTGACCTGGACGGGCGCATTGCGCAGTTCACCCAGGCAGGTGGTCAGACTGTGGTAAAAGCAGTCATGGGTCTGGGTCACATATGGGGCAATCGAGACGTAGGTCAGGTCCTGGGGCAGGTCGAGAGCCACCTCCTGGTTCTCATCCGAGAGCAGCAGTTCATTGGCACGCACTGAGGCGATCAGATCCGTAGGACGCTCAGTGACCTTCTGCCGGTCGAGGTGATCAATGATCTCCACCGCGTCCATGGCGGCCAGACCGTGGGCGGTCAAGAACTTATCCTGGCTCACTTCCGCGGTGACAGCGGGCTCCGAGTCGGGGGCTGAGCATCCGGTGAGGGTCAGGGCGAGGGCGGCGGCTGCGATCGCTGCTCGTTTCACGTCAATCTCCTTGGGTCGTGGTTAGACCGTGATAGGGCACCGCTTATGCGTCGGTGCTTCATCTTTCTCTAGCACGTCCGCCGGCCGGCCGGAAAACCAAAAACCCTGCTCGCAGCCTTGAAATACGGTGAAAAGGGGGCGCGATCGGTGGGCTGGGTCACACCTGAACTGGCCCGCCCCACCACGGGTTGCTGTCCTGCTACCCCGCCCCCGGTATCTGGCGCGGGGCGCCCAACCCCTGGTAGCACCTGCTTCCCCCACCGGTGAAGGCAACATTCTTGGTCTGTGAGGGGACACAGAAACGAGAGCGATCCAGGGGTTGTTTTTGAAGATTTAATGAAGATGTCCTCGGCGAGCACCGAGCGAGGATGGCATCACCCCTGGCCGGGACCATACTGGATCCTATGGATGACCGCGCACTGACCATCGCCACGCCCCCGGGGCGGGTGCTGGTGGTCGACGATGAACAACCCCTGGCCCAGATGGTGGCCACCTACCTCATCCGGGCAGGCTTCGAGGCTCGTCAGGCCTACACGGGAACTCAGGCCGTGGACGAGGCCCGTCGCTTTTCCCCCGATGTTGTTGTGTTGGATCTGGGTCTGCCCGAACTCGACGGTCTAGAGGTGTGCGGACGGATCCGCACCTTCTCGGACTGCTACATTCTCATGCTCACCGCCCGCGGCACCGAGGACGACAAGATCACCGGTTTGACCCTGGGGGCCGATGACTACATCACCAAACCCTTCGGCATCCGGGAACTGGTGACCCGGGTGCATGCGGTGCTACGCCGCCCCCGCACCAGCACCATCCCGCCGCAGGTTACCGCCCCGTTTGTCGTCGGTGAGCTCACCATTGACCCCGCCGCCCACAAGGTGCAGGTGGGGGAGGTGGTCGTGGATCTCACCCGCACGGAGTTCGAGCTGCTGGTCACCCTGGCCCTGCGCCCAGGCCAGGTGCTCACCCGCCACGACCTGGTCACCGAGGTCTGGGACACCACCTGGGTGGGGGACGAGCGCATCGTCGATGTCCACATCGGCAACCTGCGCCGCAAGCTCGGCACCGATACCCGGGGGCGGGGCTTCATCGAAACCGTGCGTGGAGTGGGCTACCGGGTGGGGCAACCATGAAGCACGGACCCGGCCTGACCTTCCGCTTCCTGGCCGCCCAGGTGGCGGTCGTGGTGATCAGCCTGTTGGTGGCCGCGACCGTAGCCACAATCGTAGGCCCGGCCCTGTTCCACGACCATATGCTGATGATCGGCCGGGAAGATCCCTCGCTGGAGTTGTTTCACGCCGAGCAGGCCTACCGGGACGCCAACCTGATCACCCTGGCCGTGGCCCTGCCCACCGCATTGATCAGCACCCTACTGGCCAGCCTGTGGTTGTCTCGTCGGCTGCGCACTCCCCTGCAGGGCCTGACGCGCGCGGCCGCCTCCGTCGCCGGTGGCAACTACCGGGTACGCGTCCCCGCGGGGAACGCCGGCCCGGAGGTGAGCACGCTGGCACAAGCCTTCAACACCATGGCTAATCGGATGGAACACACCGAACAGGTCCGCCGCCAAATGCTCTCGGACCTGGCCCACGAAATGGGCACCCCCTTGTCGGTCCTCGCGGTCTACTTCGATGGCCTCCAGGACGGTGTCGTGGACTGGGACCTGTCCACCCACCGGATCATGTCCGACCAACTCACCCGCTTGACCCGGCTGATCGAGGATATCGACGATGTCTCCCGGGCCCAGGAAGACCGCATTGATCTGGACCTAGCCGAGGAAGGACTCGATGAACTGCTCCACGTCGCGGCCGCCGCCGCGGGGGAAGCCTACGCCGACAAAGGCGTCGGTCTACACATCGAGGCTGGCCACGACACCGCCCGGGTAATGGTGGACCGGCAACGCTTCGGCCAGGTGATGGGCAACCTGCTGTCCAACGCCCTGCGGCACACCCCAACCGGTGGACGGGTCCAGGTCATCGTCCGCCAACAGGGGGCTTCCGCCACGCTCATTGATATCACCGACACCGGCGACGGCATCCCGCCCGACCAGCTCGAGCACATCTTCGAACGCTTCTACCGGGGGGATGCCGCCCGGAGCCGGGACAAGGGTGGGGCCGGCATCGGCCTGACCATCTCCCGTGCTCTGATCGAAGCTCACGGCGGCACCTTAACCGCCACCTCACCCGGAGCCGGTCACGGAGCGGTGTTCACCCTCCGCCTCCCGCTGTCCCCTCCCGACAGTGAGGAGGCTGCTCGGTGACCACACCCTGCCCCGTGAGGGCCGTGCCCTCCACCCCTTGAAAATGTACCCCGGGGGGGTATATGCTAGCGAGCGTTACCGCATCCCACCGACCCGTAGGAGCTTTCCCATGATCACCTCGCCGCCCCGCCTCTTGCCGATGGTCTCCCACGGCTGCAGCTGTTGCGGACCTGCCTCACGTGCCGACACCGCCTCCACCCCTGCCGCCAGCGATTCCTCAGCAGGAGGGGCCTCCCCTAGCTACTATGTCACCGGCCTGACCTGCGGGCACTGCGCGAAAAGCGTGACCCAGGCCCTTCAGGCCCTCCCCCAGGTCGACGACGTCCAGATTGATCTCGCTGCTGGTGGTGTTTCCACCGTCACGGTCACCGGTGTCGTACCTCCGGAGATGGTTCGCCGGGCCATCGAGGAGGCCGGCTACACCGTCTTATCCTGATCAGTTTTACCCATCATCTCGACCCCGACCGGGTTGAGCGGAAGGAACGCCATGAGCACTCTCCACCATTCCGGCGATCACCATGGTGATCACCCCACTCCGGAAACAGACCACACCCACCACCCGGATCATGCCAGCCACGAACACCACGCAGATGCCGACACCCACGGCCAGGCGATGCCCCACGATCACCCGCACTCCGCCCTGGACGAAGACCACCACGTTCATGGTCACGGCGAACACGCCGGCCATAGCACGGCGATGTTCAGGCAGCGTTTCTGGTGGTCGCTGATTCTGTCCATTCCCGTCGTTATTTTCAGCCCGATGGTCGCTGAACTGCTCGGCTACCACCTCCCCGAATTCCCGGGCTCATCCTGGATTCCCCCGGTTCTCGGCACCGTCATTTTTGTCTACGGCGGAACGCCTTTCCTCAAAGGCGGATGGAAAGAACTGAAATCCCGCAAACCCGGGATGATGCTCCTGATCGCCATGGCCATCACCGTGGCGTTTGTCGCCTCCTGGGTCACCACTCTGGGGCTGGGCGGTTTTGACCTGGACTTCTGGTGGGAGCTGGCCCTGCTGGTGACCATCATGCTGCTGGGCCACTGGCTGGAGATGCGCGCTCTCGGGGCCGCGTCCTCCGCGCTTGACGCGCTGGCTGCCCTGCTGCCGGATGAGGCCGAGAAAGTCATCGACGGGACCACCCGCACCGTGGCCATTTCGGAGCTCAGCGTCGATGACGTGGTGCTGGTGAGGGCCGGGGCCCGGGTACCGGCGGATGGCACGATCATCGACGGAGCGGCTGAATTCGACGAGGCGATGATCACCGGCGAATCCCGACCTGTCTTCCGCGACACCGGTGACAAGGTGGTCGCCGGTACCGTGGCCACCGACAACACCGTCCGCATCCGGGTGGAGGCTACCGGCGGGGACACCGCTCTGGCCGGGATCCAACGCATGGTTGCCGACGCCCAGGAGTCCTCCTCCCGGGCCCAGGCCCTGGCGGATCGGGCGGCGGCGTTGTTGTTCTGGTTCGCGCTGATCTCCGCTCTGATCACCGCGGTGGTGTGGACCATCATCGGCAGTCCGGACGATGCCGTGGTGCGCACGGTCACGGTGCTGGTCATCGCTTGTCCGCACGCCCTGGGATTGGCGATTCCGTTGGTGATTGCGATCTCCACCGAGCGGGCGGCCAAGTCCGGGGTGTTGATCAAGGATCGGATGGCACTGGAGCGGATGCGCACCGTCGATGTGGTCCTGTTCGACAAGACCGGCACCCTGACTGAGGGTGCCCACGGTGTCACCGGTGTCGCAGCTGTCGAGGGCATCACCGAGGGCGAGCTGCTGGCTATTGCGGCGGCGGCCGAGGCTGACAGCGAGCACCCCGTCGCACGCGCCATTGTTACCGCCGCGGGTGAGCACCCCGAGGCCTCACGAATGGTGCTGCGCGGCACCGGTTTTACCGCGGCCTCCGGCCGGGGCGTGCGCGCCACCGTTGATGGCTCCGAGATCCTCGTCGGCGGGCCGAACATGCTCCGCGAATTCAACCTGACCAACCCCGGTGTGCTCGAAGAGCAGACTGGGGAGTGGACTCAACGCGGGGCCGGAGTCCTCCACGTGGTCCAGGACGGACAGATCATCGGTGCCCTGGCCGTCGAGGATACGGTCCGCCCCGAATCCCGCGCCGCCGTGAAAGCCCTGCAGGACCGCGGGGTCAAGGTCGCGATGATCACCGGCGACGCGCAGCAGGTGGCCCAGGCGGTTGGCCAGGACCTGGGGATCGATGAGGTCTTCGCCGAGGTCCTGCCCCAGGACAAGGACACCAAGGTCACCCAGTTACAGGAGCGTGGCCTGAGCGTGGCCATGGTCGGCGACGGTGTCAACGACGCCCCCGCTCTGACCCGCGCGGAGGTCGGTATCGCCATCGGGGCCGGCACGGATGTGGCGATGGAATCCGCCGGAGTGGTTCTGGCCAGTGATGACCCGCGGGCAGTGCTGTCGATGATTGAGCTCTCGCAGGCCAGCTACCGCAAGATGATCCAGAACCTCATCTGGGCCTCTGGCTACAACATCCTCGCCGTGCCGCTGGCCGCCGGCGTGCTCGCCCCCATCGGGGTGGTGCTCTCCCCGGCGGCGGGTGCAGTGTTGATGTCCCTGTCGACGATTGTGGTGGCGCTCAACGCCCAGTTGCTCCGCCGGATCAATCTGGACCCGGCCCACCTAGCCCCCACCGATCGACAGGAGGCCCCTGCCAGGTCCGCCTCTCCCGTGACCAACGGTCGCTAACCCTTCGAGGTTGACCCGCTGTTAAATTAACAGCGGGTTTCTCCTTTTGTATATGCTTGCAACGTCATGTGTCCGGCACGTAGCCAAACGCCGGGCCTGTCTCGAGCAAGAAAGACAAACTCCATGAACGATATTGCACGCAAGGCGCTCGCGGAGGCTCTGGCCACCCTGCTGTTCGTCTTCACCATCATCACCGCTGTCGCCGCTGCCGACAACTTCGCGCCCGTAGCCATTGGTATGGCACTGATGGTGCTGGTGTACTCCACCGGCCACATCTCCGGTGGACACGTGAACCCGGCTGTGTCCCTCGGTGCCTGGATTCGGGGTGCTATGACCGCCACCGAGATGCTCATCTACTGGGCTGCTCAGATCGTCGGCGGCATCCTTGGCGCCCTGCTGACCCGTGCCGTCATCTCTGATCCGGTCGAGGCTGCGCAGATCCAGTCTCTGCCGGCCTTTGTTGTAGAGGCCGTGTTCACCTTCATCCTCGTGTGGGTCGTGCTGAATGTGGCCACCTCCAAAGAGACCGACGGTAACTCCTTCTTTGGCCTGGCCATCGGTGCCACCGTGATGACCGGTGCCTTCGCTGTCGGCCCCATCTCCGGCGGCGGGTTCAATCCGGCCGTGGCAATTGGGCTGTGCGTCAACGGCAACTTCGCGTGGGACAACGTGTGGCTCTACATTCTCGCGCCGCTGGTCGGTGCAGCCTTGGCGGCGCTCGCGTTCCGCGTTCTCAGCCCGGCTGATGTCGAGCACGACCTGAAGGCTTAAGGCCCTTTCGAAAAGCTCGACTTTCCCGGGAAAAGTTCTGCATGGAAAACTAATCTTGGACCCATGTTTGGAACCGCTAAAGAATTCCCGTTGAGCAAACTTCCCATCGACACCTCCACCCGCCCGGGACCGGGCAAGCCGGAGGAGGTGGCGGTGTTGGCGCGCGTGGCCAACCGGATTGGTGGCATTGTGCAGGGCAGTACATCCCTGAACCTGTTCACCACGGTTGGCCGCGCGCGCCGTAATTTTTTGGCGTGGCTGGTCTACTCCGGCACGCTCATGCCGTTTGGCATTCTGTCGCGCACAGAGTCAGAGCTGGTCATCCTGCGGGTGGCCTCAATCCGCGCTGCGACCTACGAGCTGGAGCACCACAAGCGTCTGGGCGCGAAGGCGGGGTTGGATAAGGCCGCGATTGAGGCGGTCCAGCGCGCCGACCACGGCTTCACCGGCCGCCAGGGCGCGCTCATGGACGCCGCAGACGACCTGATCCGCCATCGCCAGATCAGCGACGATGTCTACGCCCGCCTGATGAGCCACCTCAATGAGAAGGAGCTCACTGCGTTCCTACTGCTGGTGACCAACTACGACGGGCTGGCTACCGTCATGGACGTGTTCGACGTCCCGCTCGACGAGCCGAAATAGACTGCTCTAGACCGATGCGTCCTTCGCGATCCACTGGAAACCCCTGTTCAACCCGCCGAGCACGAGGCGGTAGAGGAACGGCGCGTTGACCTGCGCCCACCGGCCGAGCTTCACGTCTCCGCCGGTGCTGATCAAGTACTTATTCTTGCGCACGCCCTTCACGATGATCTGCGCGCACTTCGCGGGGGAGATGGCATGACCCTGGAAGAGCTTCTTCGCGCGTCGCACCTTCGGGTTGGACTGGTCCACCCCGTCAATATCAATGGTGCGCACCAGGCCCGTGTCCACAGCACCCGGCGCGACGGCATGCACGTTGATGCCGAAGGGTGCAAGGTCGAAGCGCAGCACCTCGAGCATTGCC
This sequence comes from Corynebacterium sp. CCUG 70398, assembly GCF_024454055.1. Taxonomy (NCBI): domain Bacteria; kingdom Bacillati; phylum Actinomycetota; class Actinomycetes; order Mycobacteriales; family Corynebacteriaceae; genus Corynebacterium; species Corynebacterium sp. CCUG 70398. The sequence continues at coordinate 53,057 of NZ_JAGPYZ010000004.1, read as the reverse complement.
AGTACACCGCCCTTGGATGCGGAGTACGCCGCGTGCCACGGCAGGCCCAGAATTCCGGCGGAGCTGGACACGCAGACCAGCCGGCGCTTCTCCTTCCCCGGCAACGGCCCAGCCTCCATCATCGACGGCACGAATGCTCGGATGATGTAGATGGTGCCCATCAGGTTGACGTCGATAAGCATCTCCCACTTCTCCAAGGGCATGGTCGCGACATTGCCCCAAATAGAGATGCCGCCGACGTGGTAGATCGAGTGCGGAACGCCATGCTTATCGACGATTCCTCCCGCCCACCTTTCCACCGCCTCATGGTTGGAGATATCGAGCGGGGTGGCGTCGATAGCGAGCTCCCCGATATCCGCCGCGGTCTGCGCGAGGCCGTCGGCGTTGATGTCGGTGATGGCCACGCGCCAACCGTCGTCGGCAAGCTGGCGGGCAACTTCCTTGCCAATGCCGGACGCGGCGCCGGTCACGATGGCGTATTTCTGCGAGTTCTGCTCCGTGTTCATGGATCGTATCCTAGGGGAAACAACCTCACGTGCTCGCGGGTTCGGGCGTTACACTGGGCCGCATGCCTGCGACCCCCATCCCGACCTACTTGAACGCGATCCTCGACGAGGTGCGCGACAACAAAGAGGGCAACAACGCCGACTACATCGAGACGTTGCGCGACGCTGACCCGGACAAGCTCGCGCTCGCGCTGTGCACCCGCAGCGGCAACCTGTATTCGGTGGGGGATGACGAGTATGAATTCTCCATCCAGTCCATCTCGAAGCCGTTCGTGTACGCGCTTTCACTGGACATGGTCGGTCCGGAAGAGGTCCATAAGTACGTCGGCGTGGAACCGTCGGGCGAGGCGTTCAATGAGCTGTCGCTGGATGACACGCACCGTCCCGCCAACCCGCTGATCAACGCCGGTGCGATCGTGGTCAACGAGCTTGTCGCCGGTGACGGGGTTGTTTTGCGCGAATTCAGCAAGCTCGCGGGACGCGAATTGCTTCTCGACGACAACCTCGCCCGCGCCGAACTCTCCAGCGCCGACCGCAACCTCGCCCTGGGGCACATGCTCCGCGAGTACGGGATGATCAAGGGCGACGTGGAAGAAGTCGTGGCCAGTTACATCCGCCAGTGCTCGATCATGGTGAACGTGAAAGACCTGGCTATCATGGCGGCGACATTGGCCAACGGTGGATTGCAGCCGGTGACGGGGGAGAGGGTGCTCTCTGCGCGGGCGTGCCGGCTCACACAGGCCGTCATGGCGTCTGCCGGCATGTACGACGGTTCGGGCCGCTGGATGAGCCGCGTGGGTATCCCCGCGAAGTCCGGTGTGTCGGGCGGGTTGATCGGGACGCTGCCGGGCCAGCTTGGTGCGGCGTCGTTAAGCCCGCGGCTGAACGAGGAAGGCAACTCCGTGCGCGGTGTAGAGATTTTCCAGCGCATGTCGGAGACCCTCGGCCTGCACATGATGGGTTCTTATTACTACTCCGCGCCGGGTATCCGCACCGTGCACCGCCAGGGTGACACCAACGTGGTCGAGCTGCAGGGCATGATCAACTTCACCGCCGCCGAGACGATCCTCCACGACCTGGTGGAGCGCCACCTGGTCGGCGACAAGCTCGTCCTCGACTTCACCCATGTGACATCGTTCAACATGGCCGGCCGCCGCCTGGTCAAAGAAGGGCTGCGCCAGTTCCGCGAGGAAGGATATGAAGTCGCCGTCTACGACCCGGAAGCCGCCATGCCGGACTACGAATTCTCCGACGGCACCCGTGTCGAATCCATCAAGGACTTCACCGAATCCTTCACCGTCAACGTGTCCCCGGAGGATGCCTACACCGTGGTGTCGGACCCGAAGCAGTGGTGGGAGGACACCGAAGATTCTGTCGAAGGCAATGCCGATGAAAAGGGCGAGTCCTTCTCCATCGAGTCCGACGACGGCACCGGTTACTTCACCGTCGAGCAGGCCGATGACGGCGAGCGCCTCGTGTGGCACTCCGAAACCACCGACGAGGATGGCGAGGACGAGGACTGGCGCGACTCCGACATCATCTTCGACTTTGACCGCGAAGAGGACGGCTCCACCACCGTCCACGTCACCCACCGCGGCCTGAAACCCCACGACAGGCACTATGAGGAGCGGGTGCAGGACTGGCGCGACCGGATTGGTAAGCGCCTCCAGCCGTACATCAACCGCCGCGCCGGGAATTCACGCGCGGCAGAAGATGCGGCTGGGGCTGAGCCCAGCGAGCCCAGCTAGTCTTCGAGTTCCGCGTTGAGGCGCTCCTCGTCGCGCTCACGCTGTTTGCGCAGCATCGCTGGCACGGCGATCACGGCGAAGACGGTGCCGATGATCCCGCCGGTGTACAACCCGCGCGCCAAGGACGGGTCCGAGACGTTGTACGCGATGCCGAACAGCATGACAAAGCACAGCGTGAGGTTCACTATTGCCAGCCCCCACAGCCCGTCTTTGAGCTTCGGTGCTGGGCGGGCGGCGCGGGACTTCAACCATTGCGTGAAGATGAGGTTCGGCCCGATCAGCGGGATGACGATGAGCAACGACCACATCGCATGTGTGCCGGGCAGCACCCAAGCGAGCATAGCGCCGGCGATCAGCGCGAAGGTGGGCAGCAGGGCCAGTGCGATGGTGGAGGCTTGGTGGTAAGTGCGGGTTTCGTATTCGTCGCCAAGCATCTTCTCTGTCTTGGCCAGGATGGTGTCGCCGATGTTCATGGTCAGCTCCTTTGCTGGTCACCGAAGACTTCCTCAACCGTTTTGCCGAGTTCGCGGCAAATGTCGAGCGCCAGGTGAACCGAAGGGGAATAGTTTCCTTTTTCGATGTTGGCTACGGTCTGCCGGGAGACACCGACGCGTTGGGCAAGCTCGGCTTGCGAAAGCTCGTGCCAGCGCCGCCATTGGCGGACCATGTTCGGGTGTGGATCTATGTCGCGCGACATTTTCTAACCGTAAATAATCCCATTCAGAGTGTCAAGGAAACTTTACAAACTGCTAACCCCAGTCGCCGAGCGCGCCTTCCAGCGCGCCCAACGCTGCATCGATGATCGGCCGCCGTGCATCCTCCGGGCATCCCGCATCCGCCCAATCGAGGCACACAGCCTCCACGAATCCGAAGAACCCGGATACAGCGACAGCTGCGCGTTCACCGTCCGCGCCCACCAGCGCCCGCAGCTTATCGACGCCCGTATCCCGCCCCTCAATCCTCACAAACTGGACCTCCTGCGGCGTATCCCCACGCACCACCGCCGCCCACGCCAGCGGGTGAGCGGCAACGTGATCGAGGTAGACCTGAGCCGCCGCCCGGACCTTGTCGCGTGTCGACGTATTCGGTGGCAACCCCTCGACCGCCTCCGCTACCGCCGCATCCAGCTCCTCTTCCCGCTGGGCAACCACAGCCGCGTACAGTCCCGCCTTCGAGCCGAAGTGGTGGAAAATCAACCCGACCGAGATGCCCGCGGCCTGGGCTATGTCCTGGGTGGATACCTCGGAGTAGCTGGAGGAGGCGAACAGGGGGCTGGCGACGTCGATAAGCGTGTGGCGTCGTTCTGCGACGCTGAGCCGCGTGCGTGTCATGAAAACCACTATACTGAGTGGCGCTCAGTAGGAAAGGAGTCCCATGCTGGAGAACACGATCTGGTGGCACGTCTACCCGCTCGGCGCACTCGGTGCGCCCATCCGCGACCGCGCCGGCGACGATGCCGCGCCGCGTCTGCGTGAGCTTGAACCGTGGCTCGACTACCTCATTGAACTCGGCTGCGACGGCCTGCTACTCGCCCCGATTTTCGAGTCCGTGGGGCATGGCTACGACACCCTCGACCACTACCGCGTCGACGCGCGCCTGGGCACGAACGAGGACTTCGATTGGCTCATGTCTGCGTGTCGCGAACGCGGCATCAAGGTCATGCTCGACGGCGTGTTCAACCATGTCGCCGCCACGCACCCCGCCGTCGCCGCTGGTCTGGCAGGCTCGACTTCCTGGGAAGGCCACGACGAGCTGGCTACCCTCCACCACGATGACGAGCGCGTCCGCGACATGGTCGCTGACATCATGAAGTTCTGGCTCGCGCGCGGCATCGCCGGCTGGCGTCTCGATGTCGCCTACTCCGTGCCACCCGCCTTCTGGGCCGACGTGCTCGCGCGGGTGCGCGCCGACTACCCCGACGCTCTGTTTTTGGGCGAGGTCATCCACGGCGACTACGTGCAGATCGCGTCGTCCGGCACTCTCAATTCGGTCACCCAGTACGAACTGTGGAAGGCCATCTGGAGCTCGCTTCACGACGAGAACTTCTGGGAACTCGACCACGCCCTTTCCCGCCACGCAACCGTGAGTGGTTCGATGGTGGCGAACACCTTCGTGGGCAACCACGACGTTGACCGCATCTCGAGCAAGATCGGCCAGGACAAGGCCATCGTCGCGCTGGCCATCTTGATGACACTGCCCGGCATGCCCTCCATCTACTACGGCGACGAGCAGGGCTTCGAAGGCATCCGCGGCGAAGGCTACAGCGCCGACGACTCCGTCCGCCCCGCCCTTCCCGCCGGGCCTTCTGATCTGTCGCCGCTGGGTTCGTGGATCTTTAGAGAACACCAAGCGTTGATTGGGTTGCGCCGCCGCAACCAGTGGCTCACCCGCGCGTCCATCGAGGTGCTGGACAAGACCAACGAGACGATCAGCTACCGCGTGAGCGCGGGCCCCACCGAGTTGCAGGTCGATGCGTGGTTGCAACCAGCCCCCGGTGTGCGCATCCGTGCGTGCGAGCACGGGGAGACCGGTGAGACCCTCTACGAGTGGGCAGCTTAGACCCCGGGCGTCGCCACTGCGGAAAAGTTGACAAGGTTGGGATCGATCCGTATCGCGAAAACGCCCTGACCTGGTGCTTTGTTCCTAGGCAGAAATCGAGTTTGTCAACTTTTCCGCAGGCTCCATTGTCGTCGAGCCCGTGCCCTCGAGACTTAGCTCGGCCCTGCCGATTCGGCGGCTGTTCTAGGCAGCCATTCTCGAACGCACGGCATCCCTCAAGTGTTGCGGGATATCGGCGAGGGTGCCTGCTGTCACCCTGATCACTAGCCATCCGCGGAGAGCGCATTCGATGCCTATGCGCGAGTCCTTATCCCTTTGGGTCCGTTCGAGGTGGTGCTCACCGTCGTACATCAAGGCAATCTTCAGATCAGGGAGAGCGAGGTCGAAGACGGTGATGAGGCGGGATTCGTCGTAAAGCGGAAGCTGCTCTACGAGGAAAACCTGCAGCTCTTTGCACACAGCGACGCTTAGCAACCGCATCTCGGTCTCCTTCGGGGAATCGGCGAACCGGCTGGAATGGCCAATCAAAATGGCGAGCCACCGCCTATTTAATCTGCGTGCCGCGGCATCGACAACATCCTCGAGTCTGACACCGAGATGACGACGAGCCATGTCGAGCACTTGAATGCACCGCACCTCAACCGCTGTCAATCCCTCGACGTGCAGGACCCGCCATGAATGCAGGCCAGAACGGATATGGCGAATAGCCTCGACGACCGCATCCGCGGGCGGTGAGATCCGAACGTCAAGTCCGCGGTACGTCACGATCCACGGCACGGTCCCGCTGAGATGAGAAACGTGCGGGGTGAAAGCTGTGGCCGCCTGTTTCGTGCGAACCGGACCCGCGAGGGTCGTGTCGCAGTGGTCAGCGAAGAATGGGAGACCGAAAACGGCTAGTGCGCTGAGCCCGGATATCGAATGATTGGGCCGTTCCAATGCCATGGCGAGTGCTCGGGCAGCGGCAGGGGCCCGGTAAACAATTCGACGGGGGTGGTCCCACGACTGCGATTCAGCCAAGTCGAGCGGGCGACCGAGAGTTGGATCGATCGCGTAGATGGATGTGACGGTCAGGCCCTCGCCGGGTTCACGGAACCCCCGGCGAACGGCGGAAGACACATCCATCCCATTGAAAGCGTGCAGGGGTTGGTCTCTGAGCGAAGAGGGGTAGCGCGGGTTTCTCATGTCCTGTTGGACTGCGGTAACTGTTCGTTCGGTTCCCTCCCTTCGGCTGGGAGTGCGGAAAAGTTTACAAACTCGAACCAAGTTCAGGCACCCAAAAGGCTATGACCAGCGCGTTTGTTTCTAGACCGAAATCCAGTTTGTCAACTTTTCCGCAGGCGCCGCTGAACGCCCGCCCGCCCACGCGGGCCCCAAACCGCAGGGCTCCAAACCCCTTACCGCAGCACGTCGCGCCCGTACTTCAGCGCCATGGTGAGCAAGTTGGCCCACTTCTCGGGGGCCAGCCCGTCTGGCCCGGCGATGGGGACGATGCGCTGTTCAGCGACGGTGCGGGCTTCGGTGAATTTGAGCAGGCCGTCGTCACCGTGGCGGCGGCCCACACCGGAGCGCTTCCAACCGCCCATGGGCGCACCGATGGAGGACCAGCCGGCGGCGTACCCTTCGTTGATGTTGACGGTGCCGGCTTCGAGCTGGCTCGCGATCTCGCGGGCGGTTGCGGGCTTGCCCCACACGGACGCGTTCAGGCCGTATTCAGTGTCGTTGGCGCGGCGGATGGCTTCTTCGTGCGAGTCAACAACCTCGATGTAGACGACGGGGCCGAAGACCTCTTCGCGGTGGAGGCGGGCGTCTTCAGGCACATTGAGCAGCACGGTGGGGGCGTAGAAGTTCTCACCGAGGTCGGGCAGGCGCTTGCCGCCGGTGGCCACGGTCGCGCCCTTGGACACGGCGTCCTCAACGAACGAAGCGACGGTGTCGGCCTGGTCGGAAGAAATCAGGGAACCCATGTCGATATCCCAGTCGTGGCCTGGGCCGATGCGCATCTTCTCGACGCAGCGCACAAACGCCGGGATGAACTTGTCGGCCACGTCGCGGTGGACGTAGATGCGCTCGATAGAAATGCACAGCTGGCCGGTGTTGGAGAAGCAGGCGTGGCGCACGCCGGAGACGACCTTGTCCACGTCGGCGTCGGAGGTGACGATGAGCGGGTTCTTGCCGCCGAGCTCACCGGAGAAGCCGATGAGTCGCTCGCCAGCCTGGGAGGCGAGCTTCGCGCCGGTGTCGGAGGAGCCGGTGAACATGAGGTAGTCGACCGAGTTGACTAGCGCCTGACCCACCTCACGGCCGGAACCAGGCACGACGGTTAGCACATCTTTGGGCAGGCCGGCTTCAGCAAGCAGTTCGGCGGCGCGCAGGGAGGTCATCGGGGTCGACGAGTCCGGCTTGAGCACGACGGTGTTGCCCGCCATGATCGCCGGGATCGCGTCAGAAATGGCCAGGACGAGCGGGTAGTTCCAGGGCGCGATGATGCCGACCACGCCGACGGGCGCGTGCTGCACCTGCGTTTTCGTCGCGATTGGCAGGGCGACCTTCGCGCGGTCCGGGGAGAGCAGTTTCTCCGCGCGGTAGGCGTAGTGGCGCGCGGTCAGCGCGTTGTCCAGCACTTCTTCGAAGGCGGCGCGGCGGTTTTTGCCGTTTTCGTCCTGGATGATGTCCAGGAGTTCCTTTTGGTGCTTGAGCACGAGGTCGTGGTAGCGCAGCATGATTTTCTTGCGCTCTTTGACTGCGGTGGCGGCCCATTCGGGCTGCTTGGCGCGGGCGCGCTCGACGGCTTCGAGTGCCGTGTCGGCGCCGTAGTAGTTGGTGGTGCCCACGATCGTGCCGTCGGCGGGGTTTTTAATGGTGATGGTCGTGTTGTTGTTCACGCTCGTCGTCATAACCCCCAAATCTAGTGCACCTGGCGGCGACGGTACAGGTAGTTTGCGCCAAAAAATTACTTAGCGACGTCTCCGCCCACCCCGACAAACCTGCGCACCAACGAGCGGTATGCCGCCGCAGTTAGGGCGACGTCTTCCACGTCAATGTACTCGTCGTGGGAGTGCAGCTGGTCGAGGACTTCGCCGAAACTGCGCTCGCGGGCGTGCAGCGCGAACCCGTAGCCGACTCCGCCGAGGCGCCGACCAAAGCGCAGGTCGGAGCCCCCGGCGGCGATGGTGGGTACGACGGGGACGCCGGGGAAGAACTCGTCAAGCGTATCGACGATAGCGTCGTAGAGCGGGCCCTCCGTCGGCGACACCGTGGCATCTTCGGTGATGAGGTGTTCGATGGTGACGCGGTCAGCGAGGTCACCCAAGGCGTTCCGCAGCAGCTCGTCGATTTCCTCCTGGGTCTGTCCCGGCAGCGGGCGAATATCTAGTTCGAGGTACGCGGTCGACGGCAGCACATTAATAGCGCCGCCGGCGCGCAGCACGGTGGGGGAGGCGGCTAGGTGGCTCATCGCGTGGGAGTAACGGGCCAGGTCGCCCAAGGCCTCGTAGTTCTCGCCGCGCAGCAGTTGTGCTTCGGTCTCGGGGTCGAAGCGGAACGCGCGGACGTAGCCCTGCCACAGCTCGTCGGAAACGACGTCGGGCTCGAGCGCGGCCAGCCGGCGCGCCACTTCGCCGATCAGCCCGACGGTCATCTCGCGGCCGTAGGGTGCGGAGCCGTGGCCCGCGTCGCCATGCACGGTCAGGCGGCGCTGAGCTGCGCCTTTCTCACCGACGACGACAACGATCGCGTCACCATCGCCAACCACCGGCAAGTGCGATCCCGCTGTCTCGGACAGGCAGTTGCGCCAGCTGAAGGCCTCGGGCTCGTTCTGGGAGATCCAGCCGGCACCCAGGCCGCCACGGGCTTCCTCATCGGCGCAGCCGACGAAGGTCAGGGTGCCGCGCGGCGGGTTGCCTGCCTGCGCCTCAATAGCGACTTCGCGAGTCACGGCGGCCATCGCTGCGGTAATGAAGAGCATGTCCATGGCTCCGCGGCCGTAGATGCGGCCGTCGATAAGCTCGGCGCCGAAGGGGTCCTTGGTCCACTTCGGTTCGTCGACAGGGACGACGTCGGTGTGGCCGAGGAGGGTGAGCGGCTCGGCGGACGGGTCGGAGCCCTCAATGGTGAAGGCGACGGAGACGCGGCCCGGGTGCGGCTCGAAGCGGCGCACGGACACGACCGAGGAGTCCTCCCCGAGAGCCTCAGCGAAGAAAGCCTCGAGGGTGTCGGCGTTGCGCACCTCCTGGCCGGAGTCTGCCGTTAGGTCGTTCACGCAGGCGTTGCGGATGAGCTGCTGCAGCAGGTCGGCGGTGGTGTCGGTCAGCTCGGTGGGGGTGCGGTCTGTCATTGGCGGTGTCAGTGCTCCTTCGGGCTTTGGGTGAGGGTGCCGGTCGGACTGGATTCCAGAATGTATTGTGCGAGCTTATCCAACGCGTTCTGGCAGTCTTCTTCCGAGCCGTCAAGTGAGCGGGCCGCAATAGCGATGCCGTAGGTGGTGTCGCCGATGGTGGTAAAGCCCATTTGGCGGGAGTGCCAGGAGCCGTCGTCGGCATCAGACCAGCCGCCCTTGAAGGGCATGTCGGCAATGCGCCCGAGGCCGTAAGAGTGCTCAGGGTTGATCTTGTGCATCTCGTCGATCACGGGGTGGTCCTCCGGCAGGGAGGCCAGGTGGCGGGCATAGCGGGCCTGGGCGGGAACGGGCCACACGGTCGTTCCAAAATACGGTCCCACCTGGACAGACATTCCGCCTTTGGCGATCTCTTCGCCGACGATCTGGCTGGCTTCGTCGTCGGAGCCCAGGCACGACCACAGGCTTGAGGCTGCGTCGTTATCGGAGTATTCGATGGAGGCGGATGTCAGCTCCGCAAGTGTTTCCTCGTCGTAGGAGCAGTGGTCTTGCGCGACCACAGCGATCGGGATTTTGATGGTTGACCAGGCGGGTAGCATGCCGACGGAGCCTGCGGAGGCGTCGGTGGTGCCGTCGAAAAGCGAAATGCCTGCCTGGGTGCCTGTATCTTCCTCGATGGCGGCGACGGCCTCAGCCATGTCGTCGAGGTCCAGGTGCTGTGGTGCAGGGGCCGGTCCGGGCGTGACGGGAGGAGCATCCTCAGGCTTGTTTCCGCAGGAACTAAGCCCTAGCGGGAAAGCGAGACACGTGGATAACAGCAGTGCCGCAGTCGGCGTGGGACGCTTCACAAGAGTGATACTGTAGCCCCTTTTCAGTAGGGTTGACAGACATGGGTGATCTTGAGGTCGTAGGCAGTGTTGAGGAAGCCGTTGATAAGCTCATTGAGCTGTATCGCGCATCGTGCCTCCTCGCCCGCGAAAGCCTCGATTCCGGTGACGTTGCGCGCTATGAGGGCGTGAAGTACCCGAAGATCGCCGTGGAGGTCAAAGAGTGGCACCCCGTCGACCGCTCGCAGCCGTTCGGCTATGTCGATGAAGCTGGCGTGTACTCGGCGGTGCTGTCGCGGCCGGACATGATGGCCCGCTATTTGCGCCACCAGCTGCAGTGCCTGGTGATCAACTACGACTGCGAGATCGCCGTCGGCTATTCCGACGTGGGCATTCCGCCGGAGTACATCCGCGGGCTCGAGGGCATCAATGAAGCGCGGCGCTCACGGTCCGGCACCGTCATTCCGCGGCCGACGCTTGACGACGTCCACGATGCCATCATCGACGGCGACTGGGATGCCTTTCACGGACCGGAGAAACCCCTGTTCCACTTCGGGCCGCAACGCTTCGACATCGCGTGCGCGCGGATCGAGCACTACACCGGCATCGAGGTCGATTCGGTGCAGCGGTTCATCCTGTTCACCAACTACGAGATGCACACGCGTGAGTTCGTGAAATTCGGGTTGTCGCAGCTCGCGGGGGAGGAGACCCGTTACTCGGCGCTGATTCTGCCGAACGGGCGCACGATCACGCGCGGGGACGTCGCCGACATCGACCAACTGGCCATGGATTTGGCCTCGCGCTACCAGATGCCGCGCTTCGACTTGGCCGCCGAGGATAACGCGGGCGTGACCATGATCAATATCGGCGTGGGCCCGTCGAACGCGAAGACGGTGACGGACTGCCTCGCTGTTCTGCGCCCCGAGTGCTGGATCATGATCGGCCACTGCGCCGGCTTGGATGCCCGCATGCGCATCGGCGACCTTATTCTGGGCAACGCCTACGAGCGCCGCGACCACGTGCTGCAGAACCACATCAAGTCTGAGCTTCCCATTCCCGCCGTGCCGGAGATCCAGCGCACGCTAGAGAAATCGGTGAAGAAGATTTACGGCGAGGAGGAGCAGTCCCTCATGCGCACCGGCACGGTGCTGTCCACGGACGACCGCAACTGGGAGTGGCAGACCCCGCGCGAGCTGTGGGATTGGTTGCGGCACTCCACCGCGGTGGCCGTGGATATGGAGTCCTGCACCATCGCGGCGAACGGGTACCGCTACCGCGTTCCCTACGGCGCACTGCTCGCTGTGTCCGACTTGCCGCTGCACGCCGTGCCGAAGCTGCCGGCTGCGGCGCAGGCCTTCTACTCCAACTCGAAGGAAGCCCACGTGATGTGCGCTGTCCGCGCGATGGAACGCCTCGCCGAGCACCCTGAGCGCCTGCGTACCCGCAAACTGCGCCGTGCGCAGGGTGAGGTCCCGTTCCGGTGAGGTTTCACGACCCGGAGTTCAACGACCCTGCTGTCGAGCTCGCTCACCGCAGCGCGATCCGCTCCATCGAGCGCGTTGTGCATGAAACAGCGCAGCCAACTCCGCCCGAGCAGGCACTCGCGGAGATTGCCCGCATGCTCAACCGCGGTCCCGCCCTCATCCTCACCGGCGCCGGCATGTCCACGGAGTCCGGCATTCCCGACTACCGTTCGCCCGGCGGCCGGTTGTCCAAGGGCCGCCCGATGACGTACCAGGAATTCGCCCATTCGCCGGCTGCGGTGCGCCGCTACTGGGCCCGCGCCTTCGTGGGCATGCGCTACATGCGCGCCGCTCACCCCAACCGCGCCCATTTCGCGCTAGTGGAGCTGGAGCGCGCCGGGTTGATCCGCGGCATTGTCACGCAAAACGTCGATGGGCTGCACCTCGAGGCGGGCTCCCAGAATGTCATTGCGCTGCATGGCGACATGGAGCACGTCGTGTGCCTCGATTGCGGCCGCCGCGAAACACGCACGCTTTTCGACGCCCGCCTCGACGCCGCCAATCCCGGCTACTTCGAATCCGTCACCGTGACTGAGGGCATGATCAACCCCGACGGTGACGTGGAGTTGCCCGATTCTGCGGTGGAGCGGTTCACCATGTTGACGTGCGAGGCCTGCGGGGGCCAGCGGCTCAAACCGGACGTGGTCTACTTCGGGGAGAATGTTCCGCGGCAGCGCCGCGCCGAGGCGGGGCAGTGGCTGGCGGAGTCGACATCGCTCATTGCGGTGGGGACGTCCTTAGCCGTGATGAGCGGGTATCGCCTCGTGCTTGACGCACGCGCGCAGGAGAAGCCGGCCGCGGTGGTCAACGGTGGTCCCGGTCGGGCCGATCAGAAAGTGACCACATTGTGGCGCAGCAATGTCGGCGACGCGCTGGACAGCATTTTGGATGAGCTCGGGCTCTAGGTGCGGCCAGAGTGCGGGCCGGTTGTGCGGCGAATCTGTGAATCAGCCCTCAAAATGTGGTGACTTTTCGGGACTCGCGTAGATAATCCACGGTTTATGCGACGAGGGCAAGTAGCGTTTGAACCGTGAAACAGCTGGCTGGGCGGGTAAGCATCGCCGTGACACTCATCGTGGTGATTGTTTTCGCCCTGTACCGTTACTGGGCCAATCATCTCGAAGGCACAAGTGTCTTCGAAACAGATATTCCACTGGATTTGTGGATTTACCTCCGCGGTGGCGAGCGGGTGCTCGACGGGGTCAATGTCTACGACGCCCCGATCTATGACGACCTTCCGTTCACTTACCCGCCGCTTTCCGCCATGCTGTTCGCGGGGTTGAGCCTGCTGCGCGATGAGACCGTGACCATGTTGTGGCACATTGGCACCCTCATCGGTATCGGGTGGGTCATCTGGGCTTGCCTGAAACGGTTGAAGGTGCAGGTCACGCCGCTGCACGCTGTGCTCATCCCGCTGTTGACCGCCACGTTCGTGCTGATGGCCGAACCGCTGCACGCCACGATGTTCTGGGGGCAGATCAATGTCATGCTCATGGTGCTGGTCTGCCTCGACTTTTTACCGACCAAGTACCGCCTACCGGGCATCGGTGTGGGTCTGGCCGCGGGCATCAAGCTCACCCCGGCGTTTTTCGGACTGCTGTTTCTTGTGCAACGGCGTTGGCTCGATGCCCTGATCAGCTTTGTGACCTTCCTAGTCACAGTTGTCGTCGGGTACCTCACCGTCCCTGATGCGCACGTGTTCTGGACGCGGGCGGCGTTCGATTCCGAGCGCGTCGGCGTGCACACCAACCCGGGGGCGCAGTCGCTGCGCTCCATCCTGATCCGCGTTTACGGGGTAGATTCCACCGCGGTGTGGGCGGCGATCGTCGTCGCCATGATGGTCCTGCTCATCTGGGCGTTGTGGCTGTGCGTCAAGCACGACAACATCCCGGCGGCAGTCGGACTGACCGGCATCGGAGCGTGCATGGTGTCCCCGTTCAGCTGGTACCACCACTGGGTGTGGCTCGTGCCGTTCGGCATCGCTGTGTTCGTCGCAGCCAACCGCGCCGGCGCCGGTTACGCGCAGAACAATCCGGTGCGCTGGCAGGCCGCGGGCGTGCTCTCGGTTGCGGCGTTGTTGCTGGTCATCCTGCCGTACTGCGCGACGAACGTGGCAACGGGGTGGCTCGCGGACGAAAGCTCCACGCCGCTGCAACTGTCTGAACGCTTCCACATGCTCCGCTACGTTGCTGGGGCACTGATCATGATGCTCGGCACGGTGGGGTACTACCTGTTGCAGGAAAAGCGCTACGGCCGCGCACCCGCCGACCGTGCCGCGACTCGCTCCGCAGGCGCAGAGGCGGACGCAGACGCAGACGCAGGCGCAGGCGCTGACGGCTCCACTGTTACTACAGTGGAGGAGCATGATCTACAGCTTCGAGGGCAAAACACCGGTCATCGCTGAATCGGCGTTCGTGGCGCCGGAGGCGACCATCATCGGCGACGTGGTGATCGGGGAGGACGCGGCGATCTTCCCGGGCGTGGTCATCCGCGGTGACGTTGGCAGCATCCGCATCGGTGCCCGCACGAACGTCCAGGACAACAGCGTCATTCACGTCCAGACCGGCACAACGACCGTGCTCGGCGACGATGTCACTGTCGGCCACATGGCCATGGTTCACGGTGAAGAAGTCGGAAACGGCACGATGGTCGGCATGGGGGCGACGGTGCTGGCCTACTCGAAGATCGGCTCAGGCTGCATCATCGGCGGCGGCGCTGTCGTGCTCGAAGGGGCAGAAATTCCCGACGGCTCGCTCGCTGCGGGAGTTCCAGCGAAAGTGCGCCGCGAGCTTTCCGACGACGAAAAGGCCGGGCTGGTCAATCACGCCGCCATGTACGCGGACCTAGGCCGTCGTCACGCTGAGGGGCTCACGGAGCACGAGGTCTAGCGCGACCGCGCGGGCGATGTCGCGCACCATTTCGCGGTGCGTGGGGATCATCCGCAAGCTGGCGGCCGCCCCATCCGGCAGGTTCGCCCGGACGGTGCGGGCGAAGACGGCGGGGGCGTGGGGGTCGTCGATAAACGCGCTGCCAGCGACGACCAACGTGGAGGCGTCATGCTGCGCCATCAAGTCCGCCGCGACGGCGCCCAGCTCCTCAGCCCTCTCGTCGAGGGTCTGTCGGGTGGAGGAGTTGGACGAGGCGTGGGATACAGCGTCGATAAGCGAGCTGGTGGGCTCCTCAATGCGCTCGAGCAGCCCGTGCGTGGTCAGGTCCTCGCGGTCGACCGCGATGGGCAGCACACCTTTGTCTTCGGTGACGGCAGCGCCGATCGAGTCGTCCGCGAAAATCGCCATGATGGAGCCGCTGCCCGGGTGCTGGTCAGACTGGATTTCGGAGCCGATAATGGCAGCGACGGCCGAGGTCACGGTGACCGGGACGGAGAACTGTTCGCGCAGCTGGGCCGCGAACGGAGCATCGTGCCAGCCGAGGTTCGGCGCCGTGACCGCGCCTTGCGGGCTGACTGAGCCGGACGTGGTCACCCCGACGGTGGCCAGCGGGCGGCCCAGATCCGCCATGAGCCGGTTCAGCCCCGCCATGATGTGCTGGATGAAATCGTCCTGGCTGACGCCGGCGACATCGATCTCCACGTCTGTGTCGCGGATTGTGCGGCCTTTGATGTCGAACAGCGCGATGTACGTGGCCGCCGTACCTACCGAAATTCCGGCGTGGACGGGGTGCGTGTCGCTCAGCTCGAGCGGAATGATCGGGCGGCCGCGACCTTTCGACTTCGATAGGTCCGCCCGCTCTGTCACATATCCGGCGCTCATGAGCGCCGCGATGGCGCGCGTGACGGTCGGTTGAGACAGCCCAGTCGCCGTGACGAGCTCACTGCGGGACGTCACGGGACTCAACCGCACCATGTGCAAGCATTTCGCCGTCGGATTGTGGGGGCGCGAGAACGCGGACCACGAGGATTTCATAGTTTCCATCATAGAACGGAACTAGACCGGCTAGTCTAATCGAGGCCCCCGTAACAGCTCTGGCAGGGCTTTTGCTGCCGTGTCAACCAAAGTTACATTTGAAATTCTAGACAGCTCGGTATTCATTGGGGTGACCTCAATAATGGGAGTCCCCAATTCATGCGCGAGCAGCGGTAACCCGGCCGCCGGAAACACCACCCCGGATGTGCCCACGATGACGACCAAGTCCGCCTCAACCATGCGCCGCTCCGCCTCGTCCCACTCCTTCGGGGGCAACGGCTCACCGAACCACACCACCCCCGGACGCACCAGGTTCCCGCACAGCGGGCACGACGGAGGCGTGAGCTTTTCGACGGGCTCCTCCGGCAGCTCAATCTCCCCCTTATACGGCCGCGAACAGATGGAGCAGCGGAACTCGAACAGGGAGCCGTGCAGGTGCACGATATCGCTTCCGCTTGCATCGGTGCCGTCGACAAGCATGGCGCGTTCATGCAAGTTATCGATGTTCTGCGTGGTCACAGTGACGCGCACCCCCTCGCGGCGGCCCCATTCGGCGATAGCGAGGTGCCCGGCGTTCGGTTCAGCCTGGCTGGCTAGGCGGGCGCGCCAGAGGTACCAGGCCCACATGGGTTCAGGGTCGCGCGCCCAGGCGTCGATCGAGGCCATTGCCTGCGGGTCGACGTTTTCCCATACCCCCGTAACGGCATCGCGGTAGGTGGCGATGCCACTGTCGGCGGACATGCCAGCACCGGTGAAGACTTCGACCCGCTTCGCGTCCCCGACAAGCTGACGTGCATATTCGAGTCCGTCCATGGGCCCCACTGTACCGTTACGTGCAAAGTGCCTTGAAGGGTTAGACTCTGCGACTATGAGTTCATCCATCTCGGTTGGTTCTGCGGGCAGCGACCGCCAGCCCTCGCTCCTCGACGCGACATGCGAAGACTTCGTCTACGATCTCGCGGAGCTTTCACCAACGGTGGCCACCGAGATCGGCATCCCCGGTCACGACCACGAGTTGCAGGACTTCAGCCCAGAGCACTGGCACGCCATTGCTGACCGCATCCGCGACCTGATCGCGGACGTCGACGCGCTGAACGACGGCACCGACGACTCCGACGATGACGATGATTTCGACGGAGTCGACTACGTCACCGGCGCTATCCTGCGCGACCGGATGGCCGTCGAGCTGGAGCTGCACCACCGCGGGGAGGACCTGCGGATGCTCAACAACATCACCTCGCCGGTGCAGGTCATCCGCAACGCCTTCACCATCATGCCGAAGGTGACGGAGGAGGACTTCGACAACATCGCCTCCCGGCTGGGCCAGGTGCGTTACTCGCTGGCGGGTTACCGCGAGTCCTTGGCGGAGGCTGCGAGCCAGGGCGATGTCGCCTCCCAGCGCCAGATCGATGCCGTGATTAGCCAGTGCGAGGCATTGGCCGAAGATGGTTCGATGGTCGAGGAGCTCGGCCTGGAGGCTGATGCGGAGCCGGTGCGCCAGGCGAAGGAGGCGTTCGCGGAGATGGCGGACTGGCTCTCTTTGGAGCTCGCCCCGCTGGCCGCGCACACCGACGCGGTGGGCCGCGAGCGCTACGAGCTGTTCTCCCAGTTCTTCCTCGGCCGCACCATTGACTTGGACGAGGCGTACGACTGGTCGCTGGAGACTCTCGCTGAGCTGGTCGAACGCCAGCAGAAGGTCGCGGACGAACTGTACGGTGAGTGCACGGCGCGCAGCGCTTATCGACGTCTCGACGAAGACCCCGACTACACCGTCAACGACGACGTTGCCCTGGTCGATTGGATGCAGGAGATGAGCGACCGGCTGATCTCCCAGCTCGACGGCACGATGTTCACCCTGCCCGAGGAGATCAAGACGCTTGACTGCCGTGTCGACGAGAACGTCGGCGGCGGCCTGCGCTACACCCCTCCGTCGGAGGACCTGTTGCGCCCCGGCATCCTGTCCTGGTCGGTGCCGGAAGGCCAAGAATGCTTCCACGCCTGGCAGCAGCTGGCCCGTATCTGCCACGAGGGCGTGCCCGGCCACCATGTGCAGCAGGGGATTGCCATGACGCAGCGCAACACCCTCAATCTGTGGCGCCGCACCTTGAACTGGAACGCCGCCCACGGTGAGGGCTGGGCTGTCTACGCGGAGCGCATGATGGACGAGCTCGGCTTTTTCGAGGACCCCGGTTACCGCATGGGTCTGCTCGATTCCCTGCGTCTGCGCCTGGCCCGCGTCGCTGTCGACATTGGTGTGCACCTGCACAAGAAGACCCCGGACGGTGTCGGCAACTGGGATGTTTCCTACGCCAAGGCGTTCCTGCGCGACAACACCGCCATGAACGAGCTGAACCTCACTTTCGAGCTCGACCGCTACATGGGATGGCCGGCACAAGCCACCTCCTACGCGCTCGGTTACCGCGACTGGATGGACCTGCGCGAAAAGGCCTGTGAGAAGGGTATGACACTGCTCGAGTTCCACGACAAGGCGCTGCGCCTGGGTTCTATGCCGATGGACATGTTGGCCCACCAGGTGCTGGGGCACTAACCACTCGGCCGGCCAGTTAGCGCCGCGGCAGCCGCCGGAGGATCTTCGGCAGCGCTGCCGCGAAGACGAGAATGCAGATCAACCTGATCAGCTGCAATGACACCACAGCCGGCCCGCCGCCGCCTTCGCTGGACAGGGCGAGGACGGTTTCGAGGGCGCCGGGGCTCGTCGCTAAGTAGCCCTCGAAATAGGTGATCCCGAGCCAGAGCGAGACGACCCACCCCATGGCTGCGCAGGATGCCATGACCACCACGATGAACGTGATGGTGGCGGGCAGCAATTGCGCGAAGCGTTTCAGGCCGGGCACGTCCAGGCCGCCGCCGCAGATCCACCCGACGGACATGAACGCCATCACGGCCAGCGGCTCGGGCGGGACGATCGGCACCGGCAACACAGCCGCCAGCACGGCGGTGAGAATGAGCGGGCCGAACACGCTCGCCGCGGGCAACCGCGCCCAGGAGCCGAGCCGGTTGCCCACCACCGAGACCGCCGGGATGAGCAGCCACATCCACCACTGCCCGCTCGCGCCCGCGGAATGGTCCGCCCCGGGCGTGACCAGCAGGGAGGCGACGAGCGGCAGCGTCATCGACACCGCGAGCAGCCGCAGGTACTGGGTCAGGGCGACGTAGCGCATGTCGGCACCAAGCTCGCTCGCCAGCGCCGGCATGATCGACGCCCCACCGGACAGCATGGACAGCACGCCTGTTTCGCGGCTGACCCGCCCGCGGGAGTATCCGGCCAGTGAGAGCCCGCCGAAGAACCCGATGCCCACGATCACCGCCGCCGATACCAACCCCGGAACCAGGTAGTGCAGCAGTTCGCGCGGCGGCACCCCGGCCAGCGGCACTGCGGCGAGAACGCCGATGATTCCGCGGCAGAACGCGTAGAACTGCTTGTTCACGTGCAGTTCGCGGCCTGTGCCCAGCGCGGAGATCCCGGAGATGATGATCGCGGCGAGGATCCACGCCGCCGGCACGTTGAAACGCGACAGCGCAAGCCCCAACGCCACCGACGCCGGGGCGACGATCATCCACCGCTGCCACTGCTTCACGTCGGGCTATGCTACTCCCCGTGACTGTCCTCCTTGTTCTCGCCGCTGCGCTCGCGGGCTGGGTGGACGCGGTCATCGGCGGGGGAGGGCTGATTCTCATTCCGGCGCTCATGGCCGGCACGTCGCTTTCGCCGGCGGCGGTGTTGGCGACGAACAAGATCGCATCAGTCTCCGGCACGGGCTCGGCGGCGGTCACGCTGGTCCGTCGCGTAGGCGCGTCGCGGCATATCTGGGGTTACGCGCTCATCGCGGGGTTACTCGCAGCCTGCGGCGCGGCGTTCGCTTCGCTTATCGACGCTTCCATCCTCCGCCCCCTCATCATCACCCTTCTTCTGACCGTGGGGGTGTTCGTGGCATTCAACCCGTCGTTCGGGACGGCGTCGGCGAACCCGATCTTGACGCGCCGCCGCGTCGTGTTGGGCGCGTGCCTGGTGGCGGCAATTGGGTTTTACGACGGCATTTTCGGCCCCGGCACCGGCATGTTCCTCATCATGGGTTTCACGGCGTTGTTCGCCCAAGACTTTCTGCGCTCGGCCGCGATGGCGAAGGTGGTCAACACCGCCACCAACGTGGGTGCGCTGGTGGTGTTCATCTCGGCCGGGTTCGTGGACTGGCCGCTTGCGCTCGCCTTAGCGGCCGCGAATATCGTCGGCGCGCAAGTCGGTGCCCGCACCGTCCTCGGTGGTGGGGCGCGGCTGGTCCGCTACGCCTTGCTGGCCCTCGTGGTGGTGCTTTCTGGCTATTTGATTTACCAGCAGATCGCGTAGCGGGCCACAGCTCGCGTTCAGCCCCCGGCGTTACGGTGAGTGTGTGCTTAGAACGATGAATGCGGTCGCCGTGACTGTCGGCCCGTTGGGCGGCGAGGACTGCGCAGACGTCGCGGACGTAGTGGAAGCGGCGTTATGGTTTGCGCGTCAAACCAGCGCGGAGAAACTTCGTCTCATCGCCGAGCCGGAGGAGATGCTGCAGCTCGCCGTCGCCCTGGCTACCCGGGAACACATCCCGGACAACCTCGTGCTTGTGGAGACCGGCCACGAGCTCAACGACGAGTTCGTGGCCGTCTCCTCCGACTTCGTCCTGAAACTTACTCGAGAACAAGCGAGCCGTTGACCAGACCGATCACGGCGAAGACAGCACCGACTGCAATGAGCGCCACCACGACCCATTCGAAGGTGTTGAACGGCTTTTCCTTCACGGCTAGGCGCGTCCACACGTAGGCGATGAGGCCCGGGATGACGGCCAACGCACCGAATAGGACGTACACCGGGTCAGCTGCGTAAATCAGCCACAGTGAGTAGATGAAGCCGATAATTCCGATGGCGAGGTGCCGGCGGTTGTCGGCTGCGGAGACTTCGGGGCCGGAGTCGTCGAAAAGCGTGCCGGCGTGCGGGTGTGTCAGCCCCTTACCGCGCACCGCTAGCAGAATGAGGTACAGCGTCGAGAAGATGTACGGCAGCAAGTACATGATCGTGGCTAGCTGCACCATCGCGTTGTACGACGTCTCGTTGGCGAAGAAGAGGATCACGCAGAACTGCACCACCGCCGTGGAGATCAGCTGTGCGATGTATGGCGCGCCCGAGGCGTTTGTGGTGGCCAGACGCTTCGGCAGCAGGCCGTCTGTGGCCATCATGACGATCGGTTCCGCGCACAGCATCTGCCACGAGATGTAGGCGCCGAGCACCGACAAGCACAGGCCGATGGAGATGAGCACACCGCCCCACGGGCCGACTGCAGCTTCGAGCACCGCGCCCATCGAGTTGTCTGGCAGCGCGGCGAGTTCTTCGCGGGTAAGCACGCCATACGACAGCGTCGACACCGCCACCAGCAGCGCCAGCACGGACAGGAAGCCGATCACGGTCGCCCGGCCGACGTCCTGGCGGGAGCGGGCCTGCTTGGAGTACACCGACGCGCCCTCAATGCCGATGAAGACCCACACGGTGAACAGCATGATTCCCTGGAGCTGCTCGGACAGTGGAATGCCGGAGTTCTCACCCCAGAAGTCGAGCGTGAATTTGTCCCAGCTGAAGCCGACGAACGCGATGAGCACGATGAAGGCGAGGATGGGCACGAGCTTGGCGATCGTCGTGATCAAGTTCATCGCCGCCGCCTGCTTGATGCCGCGTGTCAGCGCGAAGAAGATACCCCACGTCAAAAGCGACACCGAAATGGCCATCACCCACGTGTTGTCCGGGTCGAAGAACGGGATGTAGTGGCCCAGCGTTCCGAAGAACAGCGTGGCGTACCCCACCTGCGCGATCACCGAGCCGAGCCAGTAGCCCCAACCGGAGGTGAAACCGATGAAGTCGCCGAGGCCGGCGCGCACGTAGGAGTACACGCCGGAATCCAGGTGCGGCTTGCGGCGGGCGAGGGTCTGGAAGACGAAAGCAACGGACAACATGCCCACGCCCGCGATCGCCCAGCCGATGAGCATCGCGCCGGGGCTGGCCACCGATGCGATATTCTGCGGCAGCGCGAAAATTCCGGAGCCGACAGTCGAACCAATAATGAGGGAGACCAGCGTCCAAATCGTCACTGAGGGCGCGCGCTGGTTATGGGCAGTACTCATAGATGAATAGATTACTGTGTTAAGCCTATAAAATTCACATCCGGTTCTTAGTCCGCGCTGTCGCAGGCGCAGTCCACGGGTCCTCCGGCCAGGGGTGCTTCGGGTACCGGCCGCGCATTTCTTTGCGCACGTCCTGGTAGGGCCCGTTCCAAAAGCTCTCCAGGTCGTCGGTCACAGCGAGTTCGCGGCCCGCGGGCGAGAGCAGGTGAAACAGCACCCTCTCATTGCTTATCGACGGGCTCACCCCCAAACCGAAGCACTCCTGCAACTTCACCTTCACCACCGGCCGGCCGCTGCTGTAGTCAATGCGCGGGTGCGAGCCGCTCGGCACCGCCAATTTTTCGGGGGCGAGCTCATCCATCCTGGCGGCTTCGGGCCACGGGAGCTGTCGGGTAAGGGCGGCGTGCATATCCAGCTTGTCCAGTGGGGTGCCGTGGGCGAGCTGCTGGGTCTCTGGCGAGTAGTCGCCCTTTGTAACGTCCGGCCACGGGTCGCCGTGCTGGGCGTGGAGGAAATCGAGCCGCTCTTTGAGTCGTCTGGCTTTGTCGTCGAGGGGGAACTGCTCGAAGCTCAGGTGCTTCAGCGCCTCCGCCGCTTCCTCGGCGGTGAGTTGAATGGGTGTTGAATCCAGCTCAATGGCGCCTATGGAACGCACCCGGCGGCCGCGCACTTTGCCGCCCTCGAGCGTGGCTGTGGTCTCGGTGGTGACGCGGTGTGCGGGGAAGTCAGTCGCCGCCGCCGCGCGAATGATGGCGCCCTTGTGCGTCAGCTGTACTTCGGCGGCGACGATCCAGTCGGCGGGCGGGATGGACGAGTCGAGAGTTGCGCGGGTGCCGCTGGCCAGCAAGTATTCACGCTCGTCGAGACGCTTCGCCACCCACTCCGGGTAGGCGGAGGCGACCACATCGCCCGCCGGGACAGGCGCAGAATCTGGCACCAACTTCGCCAGGCGTTGGACCTGGTTCTTCGGCGCGCGGGCGTGGGCGTGGGCAAGGTCGCCGCCGATTCCCTCGGCGAGCGCAGCGACGGTCGGCGCGGCCCCGGAGCCGTGTTCTAACAGCGTGGCACCGAGGCGCGGGTCGAGCGGAAGGCGGGAGAGCTGTTCGCCGATGGGGGTGATGGTGCCGTCTTCGAGCGCGCCGAGCGCTTCCAACGTCGCGTGCGCGGCGTTCAGTGCGGCGGCAGGCGGTTGGGTCAGCAGTGGCAGATCCGGTGAGCCCCACGCCGCCAACGTCAATGCTGCCGAGGTCAGGTCCGACGTGGCGATCTCCGGCACAATATCGGCGCTGAAGTGCTGGTAGTCAGCTTCCGAGTACGCCCGCAGCACCTCGCCTGGTCCGAGACGTCCCGCGCGGCCGGCACGCTGGTCCGCGCTGGTCTTCGCCGCTGAAACGGTGACCAGGCCCGTCATGCCGCGGGCAGCGTCGCGGCGGGGGACGCGCGACAGCCCGGCGTCGACGACGCGACGGACACCGGGGACGGTAATGGAGGACTCGGCAATGGATGTCGCCACGACGACCGGGGCATCACCGTTTAGCGCGTCATCTTGTTCTTTCGAGCTCAGCCGGCCATGGAGTGGCGCAGCGGAACCGTTCGGCAGGTGCGCGCAGACCTGCTCCACTTCGCGCACCCCGGGAACGAACACGAGGGTGCGTTCGCCGGCACCCCGCGCTAAGTCGGCAACATGCGCGTAGAACTCCCGCGACCCCTCAGCACGGCCCGGATGCGGGTGGTAGGAGACGTCCAGCGGATGGGTGACTGCTTCGGTGGAGAGGATCCGCGCACCCATGTGCTCCGCCAGGGCGGCCGCGTCGAGGGTGGCCGACATCGCCGCCAGGTATAAGTCCTCGCGCAGGAAAGCGACCTCCATGGCCATCGCCAGGACAAGGTCGGTGTCTAGCTGACGCTCGTGAACCTCGTCGATGATCACCGCGCCGACACCGGTCAGCTCTGGGTCGCGCAGCAGGCGATTGAGCAGGACCCCCGGCGTGACGAACTCGACTAGCGACCCATCACGGTGCTCACCGCGGATGGAGTAGCCGACGCGGTGGGGGGAGCCGTCGAGAAGCGAAAGGCGTCGCGCGGCCGCACGCACCGCAACTCTGCGCGGGGCCGTGACCAGCGTCAACCCTTCGACTTTGTTGCTGATCGCCGGCGGGACCAGCGTCGTCTTACCCGTGCCGGGCGGAGCCTCAACCACCAACGGGCCGTGCGCGGGCAGGTCGCCGATCACGCCGGCGACGGGGAGGCCCTGGCCAATCACGGAGAGGTCGAACATGTCGGACCAGGGTAGCCGAAATGCACACTGTAGTGCGCAAAGCGCGGTTTACACGGGTTTGCGGGGCGCTTTAATGTCAGGAAGCGAAGGGGGAAACATGACATTTCACAGCCACACTTTCCACTACCAGCCAGACCGCAACGACGACTACAGCTACCCAGCCGCCATCATGGCCACCGACCTGTCCACGGGGGAGACAGTCAGTGCCATCCTGCGCGTCGACCATCCAGCCGCGCCCGCCGCGCACGACGCCCGCGCCGTCGCCGCATTGCACAAGCTTATCGACGAGTTCTACGCCAACTTCACCATCGGCATCCCATTCCACGAAGTGCCTACCGGCGACCACATCACCTGCGAATGCAACCCGGACGTCGAAGGCGACGACATCGATGCCGCGCTGACCATGCTCATGCAGGTCCACGTGACCGGCCCAGCGCAGCTCGCCGCCGGCGCATACGAAACGTTCACCATCGACTACCGGCCGAACCAGACTGAGCACTACCCGCTGGCGATCTTCAGCTACCACCAGACCAGCGGCCGGTTCACCGGTTTCGCACTTGCGGAACCGAACCCGTTCCTACCGCGCCTCAACCGCCAGCAAAAGCGGACAATCAAACGCGAAATGGACGCCTTCTTCCACCGCCTCAACGCCGGTAACGCCCAAGAGGCACTGAGCAGGCTCGACCGGCCGCGGTTCGGTGTATTCCGCATCGATCACTACCACACCCGCAACATTCACAAGGCCCTCCAGTTAGGAATCACTGACCTCTACATGGCCCACTTCGGCGACAGCGCTGAGGAATTCGACGACGAGATCGAGGACTACTGGGACTACCTCGATGACCTAGAAGACCTCGAAGATCTAGAAGACCTCGACGACTTCGATGACTTCGACGACTTCGACGACTTTGAGGAGCGCAGCGCCTAGCCCGCGCTTTCCTCACCCGCACCGTTCAGCTTCCGCACGACCTTTCCCGGCACCCCGGCGACCAGCGAGTCGTCGGGGATGTCGTGCGTGACCACCGTCCCCGCCGCGATGACGCAACGGTCGCCGACGGTCACGCCGGGTAACACCATGGCGCCGGCGCCGAACCAGCAGTCGTCGCCGATGCGGACGGGGCGGCCGCGCTCCCAACCGTCGGCACGCTCCTGGGCGTTGTCGACCGGGTGCTCAACGGTGATGATCTGGCAGGCCGGCCCGAACAGCGTGCGCTTGCCCACTGTCACTTCGGCCACGTCGAGGATGACGCAGTTGTAGTTGAGGAAGCAGTCCTCGCCGAAGGTGGTGTGGATGCCAAACTCGAAGTAGATGGGGGCGAAGACGCCGGGGAGGGAGGAACCTTGGGCAAGCATTGCGCGCAGCAGCTCCTCGGCGCGGGCGGGATCTGTGTTGCCGAGCGCGTTGAATTCACGCATCAGCTTCCACACCTTTGCGTGCGCGGCCTCGGGCTCGGGTGACCCAGGTTGGTACCAGTTGCCGGAAGAGACATCGTTAAGCGAAAAATCTTGAGCCATGCGCTCCAGACTATGCGTGTGGCACGTCCTGCCATCAGAATCGAGCTCGCCCTGCCTGTGCGAGCAGGGCGCGGTGCGGTACCTGAGCTGGAATGGAAGGAGCCGGTGTTGGCTCAACTGACCGCTAAATATCCGTTGATGACGGTGGATTAACGCTACCCCATCGCCTCGTCTCAACTGCGTTGACGCAGCGGCCGCCAAGAATGCCTCAAGCGGAACGCGGATTCTTCAGACTTCGAGGGTTGGTTTTCACCTAACTCGATTTTGCCTGCCGGAGCATAACCCTTAGGTACATAATGAGAGACGCGACTATTGCGCTGCACAACGAAAGATAGGGGCATGTCATGGCGACTAACACGGGTGACGGTTACCGAAAGGGGCAGGTTCGGGATCGCTATCAAGTTCGGAACGAGAACACCAAAAAGTACGACAAGTACGACAGCAACGGAAACTACGTTGGATCCAAAAAGTCAGAAGGTAAGTATAAGGGGATCGAGGAGCGCGCCGCTCGAAAGCATTCCCGCTAGTAATATTCAACCGTGGTCCCGTGGTTATCGCTCTCACAGCTGTTGCATGGCTGGTGCCGACAATCGTGCTCGGCGTAACCCTCGCTCTGTCAAGCGATCGCTGCTGAGCGACGGAGTAGGCGTGACCCACCGCGCGGTCATATGCGGTCGTCCTGGGTTTCGGGTTCGAGGGGAGCCGAGAGAGTGTAGACGGTGCAAGAGACACCGTTAGGAGAAAAATCAGAATCCATGCCCGCCAGGATAGACTTCCCCGCATGGAGAAAATTGCTGTAGTCACGGGCGGTTCCGCTGGCATCGGGGAGGCTGCGTGCCGGGCGCTCGCGGGTGACGGGTGGACCGTGTACGTTGCGGCGCGGCGCGCAGAGCGGTGCCGCGCTATTGCCGACGAGATCGGTGGTGTCGCGGTGGAGCTGGATGTGACGGATCAGGGGAGCGTCGATAAGCTTGCGGAGCTTGTACCGCGCGTGGATCTGCTGGTCAACAACGCCGGCGGTGCGAAGGGCCTTGATTTTCTGCGCGACGCGAAGCCGGAGGATTGGGACTGGATGTACCAGACCAACGTCATGGGCACCGTGCGCGTGACCAAGGCGCTGTACCCCGCGCTCGTGGCGGCTGAGGGCCTGGTCATCAACGTTGGCTCCGTCGCAGGATGGGACGCTTATGTCGGCGGCGCCGGATACAACGCGGCGAAGTTCGGTCTGCGCGCCCTCACGCGTGCTTTTCGACGAGAAGAAGCCGCCACCCCCATCCGCATCACCGAAATCGACCCCGGCCGGGTGGAAACCGACTTTGCCTTCAACCGCCTCGGCGACGAAGAAAAAGCCGCGCAGGTCTATGCCGATAAACTCAACCTCACCGCCGAGGATGTCGCCGAAGCGATCCGGTGGGTTGCGTCACTGCCACCGCACGTCAACATCGACACGATGAACATCATGCCGCGCGACCAAGCAGAACGCTAAACATTAGGAGCTAGTAGTGACTGTTTCGACCTATCTCGCCCTGATCGGCATTTGGATCGCCGCAATCGCCAGCCCGGGGCCTGATCTCGTGCAGATCATCCGCGTCGGTGCGAAGTCGCGCGCCGCCGGTGTCGCCTGCGCGTTCGGCATTATGGCCGGCAACGCGCTGTGGATCGCGGCATCCCTGCTAGGGCTTGGCGCCCTGATCCAGGCTGTGCCGCAGGTGCTCGCCGTGCTGCAGCTGATCGGCGGGGCCTATCTGCTGTGGATGGGTGTGGGCGCGGTACGTTCCGGGCTGGCAGCGCGCGGCCAGGGTGCTTCCAGTGTCTCCGCCGCCGCGACAGACACTACCGATGCGCCACCGGCTGGCACCGTGCTATCCGCGCGCCGGGCGTTCGCCACCGGTGTACTCACCAATCTTTCCAACCCGAAGGCGGTGCTGTTTTTCGGGGCAGTGTTCGCTCAGTTCATGACACCGGGGATGGGCTGGGGGTGGGTGGCCCTCATCCTCGTCACACTGGTGCTAATTGGGGTGGCGTGGTTTGTGGGGTTCGCGGTGGGCGTCGATAAGTTTGCGGGCGTTTTGGCGCGCTGGGGGCACATTGTTGACGTTGTGACGGGCGTGATCTTCGTGGCGCTGGCGGTGTGGATGATCGCCGAAGGCGCGCTCAGTATCGCCGCAAGCCTTTAAATTCTCACACCTAGACACACCTTCACCTCCAGTAACAGGTGAGCTGGGGAAGCTGGAACCGCGCTTGGGCCGCTGGGCAGAACGTGAGTCCACGGGGTACAACAACGCTGTGAGAACCATGGCAAAACGAATGTGCGCGCTGGTGATAGCCGTCGGTCTGGCGCCGGCCGCACACGCAGTAGATGTGAAGCGCGGCGCGCCAGGCGGACGAACCGCGGTGGCCGTCTACCACCCGGACGGATCGTGGACCGGGTCGCCGGACGCGCACCAGCCGCGCGCGGCGTTGTCGCTGAGCAAGCTCTACCTCGGCTAGGGGGTACTCCAGCACGGTGCGCCCGTGGATAAGGCCCAGGTAGAGCACATGATTCGTGTGTCGTCAGACTCGATCGCGGCACACCTTGACCGCCGGTACCCGCAGGCCATTGACGCTGTCGCGCGGCAGTTCGGCCTGACCAACACCGCGCGCTGCGGTCGCTGGGGTAACACGGCGACCTCGGCCTATGACGCTGCCAAGTTCGTCGAAAGCATCCGCCGCGACCCGCTCGCCGCACCGATCATCCGCGGCATGCGGACCGCCTCCCCGATCGCGCAGGACGGCTTCCGCCAGGACTACGGAACGTCGCGTCTCCCCGGCGCCGAGGGGACGAAGTTCGGCTGGTCCGACGACCGCCGCTCCTACACCGCCACCGTCAGTTTCGGCCCCGGCTGGACCGCCGCCCTGATGACGGTCGGTGATGCGGGTGCGAACACGCACGATGCGCTGGCCATGATCGATCCGGCGCAACCGGCGCCGTCTGCACCGATGAGCTCGGTCGGCCCGTGGAGCATCCCGCTCGTCCCGCTCCGCGACATTCTGCCCCCGCAGGTGCCGTACCAGATCCGTGACGCCGTTCCGCGCGATGTCCTCGTGCGCGCGGGACCGGTACAATTCAGGCCATGATCCTTACAACGACGCCTACCGTCGAAGGCCGGCGCATCACGGAGTACATGCGCATCATCGGCGGCGAGACCATTGCCGGCATGAACATGTTCAAAGATATGGGCGCGGGTTTCCGCAACATGGTCGGTGGCCGCGCAAGCTCGTGGGAACAGGAGCTTGTCCGGTCCCGCGACAGCGCGCTCAACGAGCTGTGGGAGCGCGCCCGGCAGATCGGCGCTGACGCGGTGGTCAACATCGAGGTGGATTACTCGCCGATGGGGCAGAACAACACGATGATGCTGGTTGCGGCGACTGGCACTGCCGTGAGACTCGATTAATGGAATTACCCATTAAGCTCGGCCAGTTTCTCAAGCTGGCCAATCTCGTCGAGTCCGGAGGCGAAGCGAAAGAGCTCATCGCCGCAGGTGAGGTCGCGGTCAATGGTGAGGTAGTCACGTCGCGCGGCTTTTCGCTTGACGACGGCGACGAGGTCTCCATCCCAGGCCACACCATCACCGTCACCGGTACCGGTGCAGACGACGATGACGACTACTTTGACGAGCGCACCGCGAACGACGATTTCGACCCTGAGAAGTGGAGGAACCTCTAACCCATGCCCGCTTTCGAAGCCCGTCCGGGCATGCCGTATTGGATCGACTTGTTCTCGAGCGAGCTGCGAAAGTCCTCTTATTTCTACTCCCGCATCCTCGGTTGGGATGTGGAGGGTGCCGACATGCCAGGCGCAGATAACCAGGGCGCTGACGACGGTTCCTACCGGGTTGCTCGCGTTCAGGGGCTGCCGGTTGCAGGTCTCGTCGCCCAGAAAACTGATTCCACCGGCACGGACATGCCCGACGCGTGGGTGACGTACTTCTATACCACCGACATTGAGCGCGACTCGGAAAAGGTGGCGCAGCTCGGTGGACGTGTTCTTGCAGAGCCGGCGCAGGTGTCCTTGGGGAAGATGGCTCTGTGCGCCGACGTTGCTGGTGGGTGGTTCGGACTGTTCCAGCCGTCGGGGGAGGACGCCTTTATGGCGGCTGGCGAACCTGGGACCCCCGTGTGGCACGAGTACACCTGCACCGGGGATGTGCAGGCCGTGGTGGACTTTTACCGTTCGCTCTTTGAGTGGGGGGTTGACCACGACAACGGTTACCACGTTGCCATGCAAGACGGCGCCGCATTTGCCGGTGTGTGGGATGCATCCGACACGATTCCGGCGGAGGTGCCGAGCTTTTGGCAGACCTTCCTTGGCGTCGCCAACGTGGCTCAGGTGCGCGGCCGGGTCGAGGAGCTCGGCGGGGAGATTGTGCGTGGCCCGGAGAATTCACCGTTCGGGGTGCTGTTGACGGTGGCGGATTCGACGGGTGCCGTCGTCACGCTGTGCGAAGTCGATGAACCTGTCGACGAGGACGAACTCGACGAAGCCGAGTCCGTGCTTGAGGTTCTTGACCGTCACCAGGCATAATTGCGTGCTGTGAAGCGGTTTTTTGCCGCCGCGGCGACACGCGTAGCCAGAGCAGTCCGTACTGCTGGCGTAGCCAGTGCAACATGCGTAGTCGGTGCGGCCTTCGTCGTCGCGCCGTTGCCCCCTGCGGCGGCTGTCGATGTGCTGCCGGGGGATCCGGGTGAGCGCACTGATCTCGTCGTCATGCATGACGACGGCCGGTGGACCGGCTCCCCGGGCGCCCAAGACCCCCGACCAGCACTGTCTTTGGCGAAGCTGTACCTCGGTTACTGGGTCCTGCTGGAGGGAAAGCCGGAGGATCAGGGGAAGGTCCTGCGGATGATGCGCACGTCGTCCGATGCCGTCGCCGGTGAGCTGGATGCTGCGTACCCGGAGGCGATCAACGAGGTCGCCGAGCTTTTCGAGCTGACCAACACCTACAGCGGTGGCTTCTGGGGCCGGTCGTCAACCTCGCCGTACGACCTCGCACGCTTCATCACCGCAATTATCGACGATCCCGTCGCCGAACCCATCATCCGCGGCATGGCCAACCACGCCCCTTTTGCCGAGGACGGCTTCAAACAGGACTTCGGCACCGATCAAATGGCCGGTGTGATTGGCTCGAAGTTCGGCTGGTCCGATGATCGCGCTGGCGCGTTCGGCTCGGTGTCCTTTGGCCCAAGTTGGGTCATCGCCGCTATGTCCTACGGCGATGTCGACGAGCACACCAATGACGTCCATGACTGGATCGACCAGAGCGAGGACGATCTGATCTTCAACCTCGACCGCGAGGAAGCCGAGGAGCGCGGGCTGACCGACGGCACCGACCGGCTTCAGGTGTGGCTCAGCGACTACGGCCGCAGCGAACCCGTGCCCACGATCCGGCCGATCATCCCCGAAAACGACACCGGCGACCGCGACATAGAGGACGCCGACGACCGAGACACAGAGGACGCCGACGACCGCGACGCTGACGACTAGACGGCGCTTATCGCTCTTGCTGGCCAGGTTAAGCCGCTAATGCCCGCTCACCAGGGGCCGCCCCGAAAAGGACATCCATTGCCCCAAAGCGGTGTCGGGGGTTGATCCGTTGGTTGCCGTATGGGGAGATCCACACCGGCCTGCCGTCACGCATCTCGATGCGGCCGCGGGTGCGGTGGATGGAGGGGTCGTCGTCGTTAATGCGGTTGTGGTAGCGGCACAGCGGGACCAGGTTGGACACGTTGGTTTCGCCGCCGTTCTTCCAGGCGTCGGCGTGGTGGACTTGGCACAGGTCGGCGGCGTGGTGGCAGTCGGGATGCGCACAGACGGGTTGCACCGCGCGGGCGAGGTCGCGCTGCTTGTCGTTGGCCAGGCGCTGTGAACGGTACATGTTCACGGCCCCTTGAGTCGGGTGGAACAGCGCCGCCTCCAGGTGCGGGGTGTTGGATGCGATCTGGTTGAGGTATTCGGCGCCGGTCATGGTGGTGCCGTTGGTGAGGCCGAGGACGACGTCGTCCCCCTCGCCGTCCATGATCTTGGTGTAATCGGGCAACCCGACGAGCAGCAAGGGCCGAGGCACGGCCTCTGGTACACCGCCGCCGTCTCTGAGCAGTGCTATGAGTTTGGCGGCCATATGGCGACCGGGGGAAGTAACGCTGTCCAGCCCGGACATGAGCAAGTGCTTCAAGTCGGCCATGAACTTTTCCGACGCCGTCAACGTCAACGTCGCGTACCCGTCTTTCGGCTCGCTGATACTGGCGTGCTCCTGGCGAGCGGGCGGCTCCTTCGGCGGGACGATGTTTTTGAGCAGCTTCGACATGGCGGCGCATGTGCGTCCGATGCGGGAGGCCGCCGACAGCACTTTCATGCGCATGGTGTGCCGTCGGGTGGCGTGTTTGATGTGGCGGATGGCGCGCTCGATGGTGGCGAGCATCCCGATGGACAAGCCCAGCGCGGTCGCCTTCGCAACCGCCTTGGCTTGCTTGGTGTCCGATAAGCCTTCCCCGAAGTAAGCGTCGTGGACGAGTTTCCAGTTGTTGACCACCGACGGTTCCACGCCGGCGTTCAACGCTTGTTGTTTGTTGAAGTCTTTCAGCGCCCCCAACCTTGGGGCGCTGTGTGCGCTGACAAGGTCATTGAAAGTGTCCATGCCAGCAACACTAACCCTGTTTTTGCAGCTAGGAAAGGGTTTTTGGAATACGTCACAAATCCCGGATTCAAGGAACCGGACGGGCCTCTACGGCAGTCTAATAAGGGTTTGTGGCGTCTACGGTCGCGAGGAAATCGGCGACGCCGCGGATGCGGCGGCGTGATTCCTCCGGTGTCGCAATGGTGTGTGTTGAGTGGTACTCAATGACAGTTGCGTTGTGGGCCTCGGTGGTGGTGGGGTGGGGGGTGGTGTCGTCGTAAAGCGCGAGTTGCACGAGCGTGCGCGGCCATGCGCTCGGAGCTGGCACGGTGCGGTTTCCACGCAGTTCCGCCGGTAGCTTATCGACGCTCCCAAGCCCCGGATTCGTCAGCACCAACCCATCTACACTGCGCTGCTCAGCAGCGAGAACGGCAAGCGCAGCGCCGGAGCCGGCACCCCAAAGGGTGACTGACGCCGGCTCTTGGGCTGCGACGTAGTCAAGCGCTTTGTGCACGCTGGAGACGACCTCGTCGAGGGTGGCGCCGGGCAGCAGCGGGTAGTCCAAGTCGAGGATCGTGGTGCCAGACAACTCCGCTGCCGCGGCAACATCGGGGCGCCAGTGCTGCTCAAGGGCGATTCCGGAACCGCGCCACAAGCCACCCGGGTGCAGTGAGACGGCCCACCGGCGGGTTGGGGAACTGGGGACGAACACGCGGGCAAGCAGTTCCGGCTCTCCGGGAGTGTCGGGGATGTCGGAAAGGGCGGGCAGATCGCGGATCTTGGCGATGTTCATCCCGTACGCGACCCCTGGCATCGTGTGGTCGAGCCCGGAACCGAGCATGAGCATGGACGCGTGGGTGATGCGGTCAGCGAGGTGCCCCATGTAGCGGTCTGCCTCGGCCGGGTCGCCGGTGCCGCCCTCCCACGGCGGGGGCGTATCCGGTGCGGGGTAGGTGGCGTTCACGTAGCTGATCAGCTGCTCGAGCTGCTCCTTCGGCGACAGGGCGCGCTCGACACCACCGACGTTGAACTCAGGCGAACCCTGATCGTTCAACGGCCCAGCCTCACCGGCGGGAAGTGGCGCGGCAGGTTCCTCGGGGGAGGGGGTGTGGCGCATCCGGTCCTGCGCCTCGCGGTACGGTTGGTCGGGTTGGCCAGGTTGGTCGGGCATCACCAGATCACCACGCGGTCCGCTTCCGCGACTGCGTCCGGGGCTTCGGCGGCGTCGGGGAAGGCCTCATAGAACTCGGCGATGTTGCTGGCGACGACGTTGCAGCGGAACTCAGACGGCGAGTGCGGGTCGATCGCCAGGTATTGCGCGGCCATTTCGGGCCGGATGGCGGTGCGCCACACGCGCGCCCACGCGAGGAAGAGGCGCTGCAGGCCGGTGAATTCCTGCCCGTCGATGGTGTCGCTGGCGCCGGGGGCGTGGAAGGTCCGCACGGGGCCCTGGTCGGTGGCGGGGTCGAGACCTTGCTCGGCCAGGTAGTCCTTGTACGCGACGACGGCGATGCCAAGCCCGCCCAAGTCACCGATGTTCTCGCCGAGCGTGAACTCGCCGTTAACCCCGCGGATTCCTCCGCGGCCGGACAGGACGGAGGGGACGAGACCGTCGTATTGCGAAATCAACTTGGCGGTCAGTTCCTCGAAGCGGGCACGGTCGGCGTCGGTCCACCAGGAGTTGAGGTTGCCGTCGCCGTCGTAACGCGAGCCTTGGTCGTCGAAGCCGTGTCCGATTTCGTGGCCGATCACGGCGCCGATCGCGCCGAAGTTCTCGGCGGCGTCCGCGTCGGGGTCGAAGAAGGGCGGCTGCAGGATCGCGGCCGGGAAAGTGATGTCGTTGACCACCGGGTTGTAGAAGGCGTTGACGGTCTGCGGGGTGGAGACCCATTCGCCGCGGTCGGCCGGCTTGCCGATCTTGGACAGCTGGTAGTCGTGCTCAAAGGCGGCGCCGGCGCGCACATTCGCTACGAGCTGGGCGCCGGAGCGGTCGAACGTCAGGCCGTCGTAGTTGCGCCACTCGTCGGGGTAGCCGATTTTCGCGGTGAACTTGCCCAGTTTCTCTAGGGCGCGCTCGCGCGTTTCGGGCGACATCCAGGTCAGCTGGCTGATCCGCTCTTCGTAAGCGCGCACGAGGTGGTCGACGAGGTCGAGCATGCGCTGCTTGTGCTCCGGCGGGAAGTGCTTTGCGACGTACGCGCGCCCCATATCCTCACCCACCAGCGATTCCGCGAGCGCAATGCCGCGCTTCCAGCGGTCGCGCTGCTGGGTCGCGCCGGAGAGCACGGTGCCGTAGAACTCGAAGTTCGCCTGCCCGATGTGCTGCGGGAGGAGGCCGGCGCGGGAGCGCAGGATGGCCCAGGTGGCCCAGAGTTGCCAGTCGGTGAGGGGGGCGTCGACAAGCAATTGCGCGAGCTCGTCGATGAAGCTGGGCATCATCGCGATGACCTTGCCGTCCTCAAGGCCGGAGGCGCGCAGGAGCGTCTGGATGATCTCGGGTAGTTCCGCCAGCTCAGTGGGGTTGTACGTTTTCACAGCGTCGCGCGTGGTCACCACGTCCCAGTGGTGCGAGGCGATGCGCTTTTCGACGTCCAACACCCGCTCCGCCGCGTCCCCCGCCCCGAATCCACGGCGCTGCTCGTCGGTGAGGAAACCGAGCATGCGCTCGACGTGCTCGCGGTACGCTTCGAGCGTCTCGGCGTGGGCGGGCTCGCGGTAGTAGGCCTCGTCGGGCAGCCCCAGGCCGGACTGGATCACGTAGGGCACGGACTCCTCGCCGAGCGAGTCTTTTTCCACCCAGTACGTCAGCGGGGCGCCCACACCGGAGCGCTCCAGCTCGCCGAAGACGCGGACCAAATCCTGGATCGTGTCCACGTCGAGCAGGGCGAAATCGTCGGTAAGGGGGTCCAGGCCGGCGGCGTCGATCGCGTCGACGTCCATGAAGGAGGCGTATAGATCGGCTGCACGGTCATCGCCAGCCTCAACGATGGCGTGGACGTCCTCCTCCGCCTTGTCGCGCAAGGCGTGGAAGGTGCCGTCCACACCGCGGTCCTCAGGGATGACGTGGCTTTCCAGCCAGGGGCCGTTGACTAGTTGGTAGAGGTCGTTCATGACCTCCAGACTAGTCTTCGTTCTCGTACGGATCCCTGATCTTCATGTCGGACGGGTGCCACAAGCCAGAGCGGGTGATCGTCTTGTGGTTGATCTCCGCCACGTCCGGTGTCTCACCGCGGGAGTTGGTCCGCGGGACGTAGCGGTAGGCCGAGCCCCAGTCGCGGTGCCAATCCTGGTTGAGGTAGCCGGGCATCTCGTAGGCGGAGTTGACCGCCTCCGCAGTAGCCATGGCTCCTCCGCCGAGAAAGTCCTGGAAGCCGGAGAGCTGCTCCTTCGCCTTCGCGTCGGCGGCGATGCGGAACTCGGGGATCTCTGTCACACCGGCGTAGTGGTTGAAGGTGCGGTTGCAGGGGAACTGCATCGCGACCGGCCAGTCGAGCAAGCCAGGGACGTCGGGGCCGAAGACCTCGGTGAGCGGCTCCAACGTGGGGTTGCGCAACGGAGTCAGGGCCATCCACTCCTCGGGGTCGAGGTTGACGTCTTCGCCGACGAGGCGGACGACGTTTGCGCCCTCCGGTAGATCCGCGATGGGGTAGCGCAGGTTGCGCCACTTCGTCGTCGGGCCCGGATCCAGCATTTCGACGTCGCCGATCTCGGTCACGTTGCCTTCCTCATCGCGCGTGCCGTACTCGAGTTTGAGGGTCTGCCCCTCCTTTTCCTCGCCGCTGATGTTGCGGTGCTCCAGCCGGCCAGCGACGGAGGTGACCAGCAGCGGGGCTTCCTCGGTGGCGTCGGGGAGTTCGAACCAGGACGTCTTGATTTCCGAGGCGCTCAACGCGTTCTCGCTGAACGTGCCCAGCACCGGGATGCGGTTGTAGTCCAGGTTGAACGGAAGGCGGACCGTGGAGCCGTTGACGCCGATCTGGTCCGACGGGCGGTTGCCCTGGGTGGCGGCGCGGGAGGTGGACTGGACCGTGTCGGAGCCGGCGTCATCACTCTGGGTGTTGGAGCCGGTGTCGGTCGTCGCGGTCGATGCGTTCTGGTCGGCACCGGAAGCACCACCGGTGGCAGGGCTGCCGGCACCGCTGTCTGTCGCCGGGGTGTTCTGGATGGCGCCGACGTTAGCGGCGCCCTCGTTGTCCGAGTCGATGTAGGCCGGGACACCCTCCGGGTGGAACCCGCGCACCGTGCCGGATTCCAGTGACTTGCCCAGCGGCACGCCGTCGACGGGGGTGAGGAAGGAGTCGTTCGTGTTGGCTTCCAAGAGCACGTCGGCACTCATCTGGCAGGTCTCGCCCTTGAGCGAGCGCACGTTACCCATGCCGACGGAGTAGGCCGGCGACTGGTCCATGAAGGACTTCAGGAAGGTCAGGCAGGAGAACGCCACGATGAGAATGCAGGCGAGCGCGATCGGTGCGGTCATGGCGCGAGAGATCCGGGTGCTGCTGGTGCCGCCAGCGCCGGCTACGGGGCCTTCGCCCGCACCTGGCCGCGGCTTGTGCCACAGGGACTGCACAATCCCGACGACGAGCGTGAGCAGGAACAGCGCCAGCATGACCGAGCTGGCCTCCACACCCTTGTACTGCACCGTCTTGTCCCACCACGGGACCGCGAAGGAGGAAACGTACCACCACGCGTTCCATCCGCCGAGTGCTAGCGCGAAGACGAACATCACAGCTGCCAGGGCGAAGGTCCTTGCGCGCGGGGAGCGTGCCGCAACCTGTGCCAGCACGATCGCGCCTAGGGCTGCAGCGGCACCGGCGATGCCGGCGTAGATGCCGAAGTGGTGGGTCCACTTCGTCGGGGTGAACATGAGGAAGAACATCGACAACCCGAAGATCGCCAGCATGCGGCGCGTCGGTGCCGGTTTCGCGCCGGGGACCGCGCCGTAGTGGGACATGCTCCACAGCACCAGCACCAGGCAGAGGACGAGGATGAGCATGGGGAAGCGGCGGGTCAGGGAGCCGTCGACGGTTGCTTCCAGCAGTGTCGCGTAGCGGACGTACTCGTTGTACCACTCCAGAGCGGGGCCGACGGCGGAGCGCACGGAGGTGGACTCCAGCACGGTCGCCAGTGTCTGGTCCTTGAACACAAGCACCATGACGGCGAAGCCGGCACCGAGGAACGGGAAGATGTAGGACACCAGCGGGGCAATGACGCGCCGCTCCGACAGGATCTTCAGCACTTGCGGCAAGCAGACGAGGAATACGCCCACGGCCGTCAGGCCGGTCGGCCCGCAGGCCAGGGTCACGGCGGCGAAGATGGTTCCTAGGGCGGCGGGGAGGAGGCGTCGTGAAGCAATGGCGCTTTCAAACGATGCCCACGTAGCAAGGGTGCCCAGCGCGATGATCGGCTCCGGGCGGAGTCCGTTGTCGTACGGCAGCCAGAACGCGAGGAACATGAACGCGGCGGTCCAGTAGGACACGCGCCGTGTCGCAATGGTCGCGCCGAGCCGCGGCAGGATTTCCCGCGAGAGGATCCACCAGATGAGGATGCCGGCGATGAGCGTGGGCAAGCGCATCCAGGCTGACGCGGTACTGACTTTCGACAGCAGCGACAATAAGTCGTAGAACGGTGAGCCGAACGGGGCCTCGGGCACGCCGTACCAGCGGTAATAGTTGGCCATGTAGTCCGACTCGTTGGCCACCCGCGCCATGGTGAGCAAGAAACCGTCGTCGGAGGTGTTCGCGCCGAAGAAGTGCCAGAACAGCAACAGCGTGACGACGACCCCATCCAACGGCTTGAACGACCTCCACTCCGGGCGCAACACGCCCAGGCGGCGGCCGTCCAACAAATCCATCCGAGCGATGGACCACAGGGCGATCAGGGCGGCGATGGTGCCGGCGATCATGGCGAACCACTTCACCAGCGACGGGCTGGAGGTGAAGCGGGAGTTGATTTCGACGTGGGCGGTCAGGCCAGCGTCGATAAGCGCTTGGGCGTCGCCCGTGAGCTCGCTGTAGATGCCTGTGATCTGGGGACGCATGTCGTCCTCAGTTTCTTCGCTGAGATCGGTGCCCGGGACGGAAACCGTTAGCGCTTCGTCGGTGGCGGAGACTTCGAGCACGGCGTCGCCGTCCAGTGTGGCTAGTTCCTCGGCGGTGAGCTCGAAGACGACCTCGTTGAGCGAGGAGACGTTGACGCTGCCGTCGGCAGGCGCGGTGACGAACAGGCCGCGGTCGAGCGCTTCCGTGGAGTCCACAGGCAGCGTGGACAGCACGTTCGACTGGCCGGGGGCCAGCTCCTCCAGCACGCTGATGGGGATGGTCAGCTCGAGCGATTCCGGCGCCAGCGAAATCAGCGGCGCGTTGACGGAGTTGAGCGAGCCGTTCTGCGGCCAGTCGAACGAGGACTGCACCTGCTTGACCGGCAAAAACGGCAGCAGCGCGAAGAAGATGAAGGCGAGCAGACCGGACATCATCGCGGTGAGTGCCAGGTTCCGCGGCGCGCGCTGGGCATGCGCCAGCGGGTCGGATTCGGGCGTGAACGCGGTGGACCCGCCAGTCGGATCAACCACGGTTTCCGTCTCGACGTTATTCACTCGTCTACCTTTCATCGGTTCCGGACCACCACCACGAAGGGGCCGAACTGCTGGGTGTCCCACTCGGGCGAGTTGAAGGCTGCCGGGTTGAAGAACAAAGCCTCATAGTGCACGTTGGGCTGGCTGGGGAAGATGTCATGCGCGATGTGGGTTTTCCACGGCGCTTCCGGGTCGGTTTCGCTGCCGCGGAAGATGAAGGCTTGGGGCGGGGCCCAGGGTGCGTCGTCAATAGCTGCGGCGAACGCCTGCGGGTTCGACAACTCGTTGAACGATCCGTTCGCCCACTGCTTCAAGGACTCGTTGCGCGCGTCGAATTCACCGAGCGGGTTGGCGTAGTGGCTGGTGAACGCGTTGAAACCACGGTAGGGGTGGTAGGCCATGAAGTTGATCTCGTCGGTGAACAGCACGGTCTCGCCCGGTGTGTAGCCGCGGGATTGGATGTATTCGTCCATCTGCTTGTAGTAGCGGCCGACATCAGATTCGCGCAGGTCGGAGCGCTCGCCGTTGCCGTCGGTGCTGGCATAGGCCTCGTCGATGAAGGATTCATTCTCCGCCGGGATCTGCTGCACGTACCCCAAGGTCGCCGTAGCGAGCAGCAGGACAAACAGCGTTGTCAAGAGATGGCTGCAGCGCTTGCTAATCGAGTTGGGGTAGAGCACGGCCAGACCGGACAAACGCAGATCCGCGATCGCGAGGATGCCCGCGGTGGACAGCAGCAGCGCCACAAGCACCTCCACACGGAAGCCGAGCAGCGTGGTGCCGGCCAGCGTGATCACCATTGAGCCGACCACCCAGACGTAGCACACGCCCACGGCAATGCTGATGTGTGCGATCTCCGGACGGCGGAACCGCACCACAAGAAAGACCAGACCCGCCAGGCTGAGCAACCCGACCAGGGAGAGGTCAAAGAACGGCAAGGGTACTTCCGCGCCTTCAGACGGCAGGAAGTGCTGCGCCGTCGAGCGCGTGGTCTCCGGACTGCGCAGCACGGCCATGAGGTACGGACCCCACGCGATGAGGGCAATGAGGATCGAACCGAAGCCCATCAAAGCGAGTTGTCTCAGGGGCACCCAACGCTGCTTGCCTTCCATCGTCAAGAACCCCGTCAGGGCAAACGCCATCATGGTCACGGCAACGATGCCTGTGTAGAGGGTGTACAAGCAGGCTGAGAGACCCAGGTAAAGAGTCAAGGTGATAGTCGGCGCCCATGATCCCCGCATGGCGTAGTAGCCGAGGACAGCTGCGGCGGGCACGAACATGCCGACGATGGCCGCATACGGCTCGTCGGGGGTCTGGGTGAGGATGATCGCGATGGTTACCAGTGCAATCGCCGTGGCGATCGGGAGCGAACTGGTGAGCTTGCGCCACAGCGGGACCAGCTGCGACGCCGCTACCGCCAAGGACACGAGCGCCCACGGCTGGTACACCTCCCAGCCCGGCATGCCTAAAACATCGGACAGGCGTCCGCCCAGCCAGAACCAGCCGATCGGGTAGAACGCCGGCAAGTCGGCGTAGTTCATGTCCTGGTTGGACATGGTGTCGGCCATGCGGGTGAGGAACTGGGTGCGGAAACCCTGGTCCACCTGGATGCCGTCGAGATAGAGCTTCGTGGAGGCCAGCGGGATCCCCAGCGTGGACACGACCAACCCCGCAGGGGCGAACGAGCAGACGAACTCAGTGAGCCAAACGCGCCAGGTGGGGCGCCGGCGGGAGGTGGATTCGTCGCGAAGCCACGCGAGCAACAACGCGCCCACCGCAAGAATCACCGCGAATGAGCACGCTGTAGCCAACGCGCGGGGGACCATGGAGACGTTGAACGCCGCCAAGCTCGACGCACGCAGTAAGTACCACGCGGCAAGCGTGAGTGCCCCTCCTACCAGGGGGTAGACCAACATGCGCACGGTCGTGCCAACCGTGTCGATGCTGTCCGGTTCGTAGTCGTAGACGCGGATGGCGCGCGTGCTGCCGCGAAGCTCTTCCTGGGGCTCTTCTTTTGTGTCCGTGACGGCCGTGGTCATACCGAACAGTCTCCCACAGACTCGGCCGCAAACAGGTATTAGAAGAAGCGGTTAGAAGCTCAGCTTCCGCATAATCGGTGCCGGGATGTGCTGGAGCACCAGCGAGATCGGGCCGAAGAGCTTGTGCACGAACACGTGGCTCTTACCGTCGAGAGCTGCGGAGACAGCAGCCTTGGCCACGTCTTCCTTGTCCACGGTCAGTGGTGCCTCGTCCAGGCCGTCGGTCATCTTGGTGCGCACCTGGCCAGGGCGGACAACGGTGACGTGTACACCGCTGCCGCGTAGCGCCTCCCCGAGCTGGGTGTAGAACCCGTCCATGCCGGCCTTGGTGGAGCCGTAGACGAAGTTGGATCGGCGCACCTTCATGCCCGCGACCGAGCTCATGGCGATGATGGTGCCGTGGCCCTGCTGCTTCATCTTCTGGCCCAGCAGCACGCCGACGGAGATCGGCGCCGTGAAGTTGGTCTGGGCGGACGCGACGGCGGCCTGCTGGTTCTGCCACAGTTCTTCCTGGTCGCCGAGGGTGCCGAAGGCGACGATGGCCACATCGACATCGCCGGCCGCAAAGGCTGCGTCGATGACGGCCGGGTGGGAGTCGGTATCAAAGGCGTCAAAGTCGACGATGCGGACCTTGCCGGCGCCGTGGCGGGAGACCTCTTCGACAGCGGCGTCGATACGCGGGCTGTCTTGGCGGGCAGCCAGGGTGACGGTCGGGTTGCCTCCGCGCTTGGTCAGCTCGGAGACGATGGCCAGGCCGATCTCGGACGTGCCGCCGAGAAGGAGAATATTCTGTGCTTGTCC
The DNA here is from genome assembly GCF_024454055.1 of Corynebacterium sp. CCUG 70398. Taxonomy (NCBI): domain Bacteria; kingdom Bacillati; phylum Actinomycetota; class Actinomycetes; order Mycobacteriales; family Corynebacteriaceae; genus Corynebacterium; species Corynebacterium sp. CCUG 70398. Next base: position 11,613 of record NZ_JAGPYZ010000004.1, on the reverse strand, counting down.
TACTGCGTTCAGCATTGCGGTTCCTTTCGGTTTCTTGAGCGGGCTACGCAGCCAACTAGTGCAGCTCGAGTCGGCGGGACATGTCGGAGGCGAACACCCCGGTCGGGTCGATCGCGTTGCGGGTTTCCAGCCAGCCGGCCATGCCGGGGTACATCTGGTGGAACTTCTCGGCAGACGTGCGGGACTCCTTGGCCAGGTAGAGGCGGCCGCCGAATTCCATCACCTGGTCGTCCAAGCGATCCAGGAAGGAGTGCAGGCCGTCGCGGATGGGGAAGTCCACGCACACGTTCCAGCCGCGCATCGGGTAGGACAGCGGGGCTTTGTTACCGTCGCCGAACAGCTTGAACACGTTCAGGGCGGTGTAGTGGCCAGAGGACTGAATGTCGTAGATGATCTGCTTGAACGGCTCGACAGCGTCGGTGGGCACAACGAACTGGTACTGCAGGAAGCCGGCCGAGCCGTAGCCGCGGTTCCATTCCGCGATCATGTCCAGCGGCTGGTAGAACTGCGTCAAGTTCAAGATGTCGTTCTTCGAGTCTTTGCCCATGAAGTAATAGGCCTCACCGATGGCGCGCAGAGTCAGCTGGTTCATGGTCCAGGACGGGAAGATGTCCGGCACCGTCATCAGCTGCGGGGCGGAGAACTTCAGCGGGTCCTTCGCCAGCTTCGGCGCGAACTCCTCGAGCTGCGCCAGTGTGGCCAGCGATCCACGGGAGATGGTGGAGCGGCCGGTCTTCGGCGGGGCGGAGATGGCGTCGAACCATGCAGAAGAATAGGTATATCCCTCTTCTTGGCCGTGGGAGTGCTCCTCGATCGTTTCGTCGAGGGTGGAGGTGCGGACCGTGTCGGAGATGAAGTAGGCCGTCTCGGTGCGCGTCATCTTGATGCGGGCGCGCAGGATGATGCCGGTCAGGCCCATGCCGCCGACGGTGGCCCAGAACAAGGTGCCGTCCGGGTCATCCGGGGTGCCAGCAGGCTCGAGGTGCAGGACGCGGCCGTCGGCGACGAGCAGCTCCATCGACACGACGTGGTCGCCGAAAGAACCGGCGGAGTGGTGGTTCTTGCCGTGAATGTCCGGGCCGATCGCGCCGCCGATGGTCACCTGGCGGGTGCCGGGCAGCACCGGGACCCACAAGCCGTAGGGGATCGCGGCGCGCATCAGTTGGTCGAGGGTGACGCCGCCGTCGACGTCCACGATCGCGGTATCGGGGTTGATCTCGTGAATCTTGTTCAGCGGCTGCATGTCAATGACAAGGCCGCCACCGTTTTGGGCCGGGTCACCGTAGGAGCGGCCCATTCCGCGGGCGATCACACCGCGGCGCTTGCCTTCCGGCAGGGTCGCGTTGTCTTCGGCGACGTGGCGCACTGCCTCCTTGATCGCGTCCACGTCGGCGGTGGCTAGGACTTGCGCGGTGGACGGTGCGGTGCGGCCCCAGCCGTAGAGGGACTTGGTGGTGGTGTGGAGTTCCATAAACCCCACCCTACCGCTAGAGTTCCATGATCTCCCGGATCCTTTTTGGCAGCTCCCCCTGATTGGTGATCACCGGTTTGCCTGCATTTTTGTGTGCCCGGAGCTCTTCGTAGACGATGCCCCGGGAGGTGCTGTCCAGCAAGGGTAGTTCTTGGGCGATCAGGCGCGTCATGAAGTCGTCGAGGGGGACGTCGGCAAGTTGCGCCGACATGTGGGGTTTGTCAGGTTGCTGCATGGATGACATCCTACGGGGCGCGCAATCGCTAGGGTGGGGTCATGTCGGTCGTGGTCGAGCTCAAGCGCACCTTGCTCGTGCGCTGCGCCACAATGCTTGCCGACGAATCCGTCTTCCGCCACATCGGCCTGAACTCCGAAAGCACTCTCGGGGATGCGCAGCGTGTCCTGGAAGTCTGTTTCGCGATGCCGAACGGCCCGCCGAGCCCGACGCGCTTCACCGCGGACGCCGAGGACCCAGGCCGCCTAGATGCTGGCGTGCAGATCGGTTCCTACCTGCGCCGGGGCGGCGACCGGCTGTTTTTCCACTGGGGGCTGTGGCAATTCGAACTCACCTTGCTGGATATCTACCCGCGCGATAGCGCGACCCCGAGCGCGCTGTGTGTGGCCGGGCACGGAGACTTCGCCGATCAGCCCTTTGACATCCCCGCCATCAACGCGGAGCTGCTCGGGCCGTCCGCAATTGAGAATGTGCTCGCGGGCGCGCGCGATGATGTCGTCGACATCGTCGACCGCTCCCACACTCTCGACTTCCTTCCCCTGTTGCAGGCCATTGACCTGCCGCGGCCGTGCGAGCTCGACCCGCTGGTGGCCGACACGCTGGCCAGCCTGCCGCGCGAACGCACCCCGCTCGCCCGCGATGCCTTCTGGTCCACCGTTCTCGCCCTGTCGTGCTTGGCTGACGACGACACCACCGACGACGTCATCGAAACCACCATGAGCGCCCTGAACTGGGCCAACCCAGGCGGCGAGAGATACTCCGCCCGCCAGATCCGCTCCCTGTGCGCCGGATCCCTCGTGCGGCTGGCGTCGGTGGGCGGGTACGGGGCCGGGGGCGTGAGTGCCGTCGATAAGCTGGACATGTACCGCGCTTTGCTGCGACGGTGACTGGTGGGGGTAAGGTGAACCGCTGTGACCTCCAAGGTTGAAACGACACACCCGATGAGCGCGAAGCGGCAACTGCTGCGGTTCGTGATCATCGGTATCTTCTGCGCGATGCTCGATTTCGGGCTGACGTACCTGCTCGACCATTCCTTCGGCTTCACGCGCGTGTCTGCGAAAGTGGTCGGCTGGTGCTTCGGCACGCTCGTCGCGTACCTGCTCAACTCGCGGTTCACGTTCCAGGCTAAGATCACCGGCAAGCGGGCGCTAGCCGTGTTCATCCTCTACGCCTCGACATTCGGCATCCAGGTGTTCCTCTACTGGATCACTAATCCGCCGCTCATCGCGCTCGGCATCGAGGACCCGTGGAAAGACTTCATCGCCTTCGTCATCGCTCAAGGCGTGGCGACGATCACCAACTTCATCCTCCAGCGCGTCCTTATCTTTAAGCAGCCGACGAAGGTCGTCGTCGACACTGATCCATCTTGATCCGGACGTCGGCCCGGATCAAGGTCGGCGGAAGTCCTCGTTCGCGCCCATCCGCAGCAGGCGCAACCACTCGCGGAACTCCCGCGGGTTCTTGCGCTGGATCAGGAAGAACCAACCGAAACGCACCAGCTCCTGCAGCTGCATCTTCTTCATGCCGCGCTGGCCGATGATGTAACCGCGGTTGCGGTAGGTGAAGTAGCGCTTGACCTCATTATCCGGCCACTGGGCGTGCGCGCGGCCGCCCATGATCGGGTGGAACTCGGCGGAGCCGTCCGGGTGCAGGTAGCTGGTGGTCAGCGCGGTGCCGTATTTCATGCCGGACTGGGCCAGGCGGCGGTGGTATTCGACCTCGTCGCCGCGGATGAACAGGCGGTAGTCGGGCACGCCGATGCGCTCCATCGCCTTTGCGCTGATCAGAGCGCCGTTGAAGAGGCTCGCGTACTGCGGGAGGTAGTCTCCCTCCAGCTCGCTGCGGCGCCGGTGCCAGGCCAGGCCTTGGCGCAGCGGAAAAGCGAGCTGGTCAGGGTCATCGATATTGGCCACGACGGGGGAGACCTCAGCCAGACCCTCCCGCGCGGCGACGCGGTAAAGCTCCTCCAGCACACCCGGGTCGGCGGGGCGGCCGTCGTCATCGGCGCACCAAATCGCGTCCGCGCCGAGGGCGAGCGAGTGCAGAAAGCCGTATGCGAATCCGCCCGCGCCGCCGAGGTTCGTATGCGATGCCAGGTAAACGCCCTTGTCGCCGGCAAGGTCTTGGATCAACTCACGGACTTCGTCTTCTGCGCCGTTATCCACCACGATCACCCAATCGACCGGGTGAGTCTGATTCGCCACCATCTCCAGCGAGTGCCTGAGCAGCCCAGCGCGCTTGTGCGTGACAATCACCGCCGCGGTGGTGCCGTTCGGGTTCAGCAGCGCATCGGTGGTGGAAGTCATGGGGACTATTGTGCCACGGCGGAGGGAACGGATAAGGGAAGCGCTGCGGTGAGGGAACCGTAACGGTGTCTGCGCCTGTCTAACAGTGCATGGCATTGCGCAACAACATGGACATCACCGCCAATGTGCACGGCGGCTTCTACCTGGACGGTCCTGGGGTGCAGGTTTCGCGGCGGTTCTGGATGGCGGAGCCGTTCGCTTTGGCACGTTCTTCGGAGCTGGGGCACCGGGCGCCCGCAGCCACACGGGCCGTTGCGATGGTGTTGGAGCACCCCGGTTGCTCAGTCAGCGGATTCAGCGCGTTAGCCGTGTTCGGCCTGAGGTTCTTTGCGGATTCGTTCCATACGACACTGCATGGTGCTGTCCGAAAAACCGTCGAAGCGACCCAATACACACCGCGGATTACCCGAGCCCGCCCACGAAATACATGGACTGTCCGCTACCAGGGGCAGCCGATTCGGATCTCAGAGCCAGGGTCCGCCGTCGTGGAAGCCCTGCAGTGCATCCGCGCCGGGGAGATCCGGTGGCCCGTCGCCACGGTTGACGGGTGGAGTCCAGCGGACCTCAGAGCCCTGCAGCTTATCGACGCTTCCCGCCGCCACCTCAACATCCACCCCGACCTCATTTACAACGCTGCCCGGAACCGCCTGCCCCGCGCATGGCTGAAAAGGATCGTCGGAGCGTCCAGTGACCTCGCCGATTCCCCGAAAGAGACCGAAATGCGGCTGATCGTCCAACAGATCTGCGAAGAACTCGGGGTGGAACTGTCCGAACAGGTGACAGTCTCCGACGGCAACGGCATCATTACCACCTTTGACCTGGCTATTACCGAACTAGGGATCGGCCTCATGTATGACGGCGAGCACCACTTGCAGCGTAGCCAGCGCGACCGGGACTCGGCCATCAACCTCAGGTGCGTCATGCAAGGGTGGACAGTACTCAGATTCACCGCCGGAACGATGGGCAAGATCGCCCAGTTGCTGAGGGAGCTGATCTCCCAGCGGTTGTGAACCAGGGTGTTGCTAGATAGCGGGCGGCGGCCGCGGCGGGCGGTGTGAACGATTCAGCGCACCGACCTATAAGCCCCGAGTAGTAAGTGCAGGTCAGGGGGTTATGGCCTGAACGATACGGGGCCGAAATGCGCATATCGTTCACCGCTGATGCTTTGGCTGGGGGCCCGGGGCCCTGGAGTTTAGGTCCCTAGTCCTCCTGGTCTGCCTGATCGTCCCGGTCTTCATCGTCGAAACGGACGAGCAGGTCGCGGACGAAGTCGCCGGCTTCTTTGCCTTCGTAGGCTTCGACGACTTCGTCGACAAGCCCGGCCTGGCGGACCTCTCCTTTGTCGATCCACAGTGCGGTGTTGCACAGCTGCGCCAAGAAGTCGTTGGAGTGGGAGGCGAAGACGAGGATGCCGGAGCGTTTGACCAGTTCAGCCAACCGGACGCGGGCTTTGGCCATGAAGGCGGCGTCGACGGCGCCGATGCCTTCGTCGAGAAGCAAAATCTCGGGCTCGATGGATGTGACCACTCCGAGCGCCAACCTCACGCGCATACCGGTGGAGTAGGTGCGCAGGGGCATGGCCAGGTAGTCGCCGAGCTCGGAGAACTCAGCGATTTCGTCCATTTTGGCCTTCATTTGTTTGCGGGTCTGGCCGAGGAACAGTCCGCGGATGATGATGTTCTCGTAGCCGGAAATCTCCGGGTCCATGCCCACGCCGAGGTCGAAGACGGGGGCGACGCGGCCGCGGACATCGGCGACGCCGCGGGTGGGTTCATAGATGCCCGAAAGAAGGCGCAGCAAGGTGGACTTGCCGGCGCCGTTGTGGCCGACTAGACCGACGCGGTCGCCTTCGCGCAGGTGCAGGTTGATGTCCTTCAACGCCTCGACGACGACCGTGTTGGAGGCGTTCTTGCCGATCGCCCCTCCGGCCGAGGACATGACGGCCTTCTTTAGGGAGCGGGACTTGGCGTCGAAGATAGGGAAGTCGACGCAGGCGTTGTAGGTGTCAATAGAAACCACGTGAAACTCCTTACACCCAGTACGGTACGCGGAAGCGCCACTGGCGCATCACCAGCAGGGCGGCGAGCAGGCCGACAGCAGTGAAGGCCAGCACGATCCACCAGTGATAAGCGGCTAGGTCGCGGCCGATCAGGGGCGCGCGGACGATTTCGAGGTAGTGGTAGAGGGGGTTGAGCTCGGCGAGCATGGCGCGCTGGGCGACATCGCCGCGTTGCTCCTTCAGGGTCTGGGTGGTCCAGACGATCGGGGTGACGTAGAACAGCAGCTGTACCAGCGCCTCCAGCAGAGGCGCGACATCGCGGAAACGCGTGGCGATGATCCCGAACAGCATGGTCACCCACACCCCGTTGAGGATCATCAGGGCCAGTGCCGGGATGAACAGCAACAGATCCCACCCCAGCTCGAGGCGGAAGATCAGCACGAGCACGAGCCAGATGACCATGTTGTGCGCGAAGAACAGCAGCTGGCGCCACACTAGGCGGTACACGTGGACAGACAGCGCCGACGGAAGCTGCTTGATCAGCCCTTCGTTCTCAATGAATACATTCGCGCCGTCTTTTATGCACCCGGAGATGAAGCCCCACACGATGAAGCCGACGGTGACGTGCGGCAGGAACTCGCGCACCGGAATCTGGAACAGCATGGAGTACAGCAGGCCCAGGGCCAGCGCCATCACGCCGGTAGCGATCGTGATCCACAGCGGGCCGAGCACGCTGCGGCGGTAGCGCTGTTTGATGTCCTGCCAGCCCAATTGCAGCCACAGCTCGTACTGGCCCCACCCGCGGGTGAGGTCGGCTGCCGCAGCGCGGAAGGTTTTGGACTTCGACGCTGGGGTGGTCTCGTCGGCGGAGGACGTCATGCGGGAGACGTCGGAAAGCAATGTTGCCTTGTCTTGCACACTTAACAGCTTAGTGCCAAGATCCTTAAATATTGCTAAGGGGCCGATGGTGCGTCCCGCCTGGTATGGGTGCATACTAGTGAAACACTTAGTTCGGAAGGAGGAGACCGTGGATTACGGTGCGGAGTATGACGTGTACCGCGTTCGCGGGCTGTACGCCTCGCTTTCCGACGGCTGGACTTACCTGAATTCCCACGACTGCCCACAGATCCCAGAGCGAGTCTCCGCGGCTGTGTCTCGGTCGTTCCGGATGGCGCCGCAGGTGCCGGCGCGTGAGTTTCACTCCGGTTCGCACTCGGGGCAGTCTGTCGGTCGTCCAGAGGGTGACAATCTGCTGGAAGCCGCGCGGCATGCTGTGGCGGACCTCGTGGGGGCGAGCGCGGACCGGGTGATTCTCGGCGCCAGCCTGCCGGTGCTCTACAGCGCGCTGGTCACGTCGATGGAGCCGCAGTTCCGGTACGACTCGTCTGTGGTGGTCAGCAGCCTGGACCGGTGCGAGTTGCGCACGGCCGTGTCGCGGGCGCGGGCGCAGGTCCGCACGGCTCACGCTGAGCTGGGCACAGGCGAGCTTCCATCGTGGCAATACGAGCAGCTTGTCGACGGCTCCACCCGCCTCGTCTCCATTCCCGCCGCCCACGCAGAACTGGGTTCGGTGACGGAAGTGTCCGAGATTGCCGAGCGTGTCCGCTCCCGTTCGCGCGCCTGGGTGCTTGTCGACGCGACGGCGTACGCCCCGTACCACCGCATCGATTTTGATAAGTGGGACGCTGACATCGTCGCCTTGGACATGGCGGCGCTGGGTGGGCCGCAGGTCGCGGCGCTCGTGTTGCGCGACGCGGCGATGCTCAAGCGTGTCGACTCACAGGTGCTGGGCATCGTCAGCGCCGGCGTGGCCCCCGGTCTTGCCGGAGGTGTCACCGCTGCTGTGGACCACTTGGCGGGTCTCGCGCCGGAGCTGCCCGGCCGGGGCACGCGCCGGGCACGCCTCGACCGTTCGATGGCTGAGATGTCGACTTACCTGGGTGGTCTGCGCGATGACCTGTACACCTTCCTGGGTACGTGGCCGCACGTGCACATTCTCGGCAGCTCCGGGGAGGCGGCAGCGGATGCGACGACGGAACGCCTGCCGCGCCTGACCTTCGGTGTGCAGGGCGTGCCGGCGCCGACGGTGTATGAGCGGTTGTTCGACAACGGCATCGTGACCACCCTGACCCGGCCGACCCCGCTTTTGACGGATATGGGCCTGGAGGAAATCGGCGGCGGTGTGACCGTCGGCCTCGGGCCGTTCAATACCTACCAGGACATCGAGCAGGTCATGCGCGTCGTCGCGTCGCTGGCGTAGTCGCCGCACACTCTTGTTGTCGATCTCTAATCGACAACAAGGACGACTTTCCCGGTGGAGGTGCCGGAGTCGAGGTGATCGTGGGCTGCTGCGGCGTCGGCAAGCGGGAACGTCTTAGTCAGCTGGTGCTTGATCGAACCGTCCTCAATGAGCGGCCACACGTGCTCCTCGGTGGAGCGGCAAATATCTGCCTTCATCGCCCACGGGCGAGCGCGCAGGGTCGTGGCGTGCACTGACAGGCGGCGCGGCATCATCCGGCCCAGCGAGAGCTCGCCCTTCGGGCCACCCTGCACAGCGATGACGATGAGCTTGCCGTCGGTCGCCAGGGACTTGATGTTGTCTTCTAGGTAGGGCCCGCCGATGACATCGAGGATCACGTCGCAGGAGCCCTTGAGCTCGTCGACGAAATCCTGCTCTTTGTAATTAATGAGGATGTCGGCGCCGAGCTCCTTGCAGTACTCGAGCTTTTCTGCCGAGCCCGCGGTGACCGCGACTTCCGCACCGAGTGCCTTGCACAGCTGGATGGCAAACGAGCCGATGCCGCCGGAACCGCCATGAATAAGGACGCGGTCGCCCTCGCCGACGCCGGCGAGCATGCCCAGGTTGGACCAGACGGTGGTGGCCACCTCAATGACAGCAGCGGTCTCGATCAGCGACAGTCCGTCCGGGATGCGCATGAGCTGGCCCTCCGGCACCGCGACGTACTCGGCGTAGCCGCCGCCGGCGAGCAGGCAGGCGACCTCGTCGCCGACCTTGCGGTCGGTGCCGCCTGCGTCGACGATCTCACCGGTGCATTCCAGGCCGATAATCTCGGACTCGCCCTTCGGCGGTGGGTAATTGCCCTCCGCCTGCACGAGGTCGGCGCGGTTGACGCCGGTCGCGTGAATTTTCACGAGGACTTCGCCTTCGCGGAGGACGGGGGTGGGGGCGTCGACAAGCTCGAGCGAACGCGGGTTCTCTGGGTCCGTGACGGTAATTGCTTTCATGGTGCCCCAGGGTAGTAAAGTTTTGTGGGCGCCCTGATCGGGCAGCAAGGAGACGTGGCAGAGCGGCCGAATGCACTGGTCTTGAAAACCAGCGAGGGTCACACCTCCAGGGGTTCAAATCCCCTCGTCTCCGCCAGACTTTCGCTCAAAGACGAAAGGCGCCCCAGCGGGGGCGCCTTGTGTGGGGGAGTGGACGTTACTTAAGCGTCAGTCTTCACCTTGTCGCCGCCGATGGCGCGGAAGATGCCGCCGACGATCCAGGACGCGATCGCCATGACGATGGCACCGAAGAACGCGGACCAGAAGCCGTCAATCTGCAGGCCGTTACCGATGCTGTCGGAAATCCAGCCGGTCAGGGAGAACAGCAGGGTGTTAACGATCAGGGAGAACAAGCCCAGCGTGAGAACCTTCAGCGGGAAGCTGATCAGGTTCACCAGCGGGGAGATGAACGCGTTGACGAACATGAACACCAGGGCGACCCAGATGAACGCGCCGATGCCGCCGAAGATCTCTACGCCCGGGACGATAACGGTGACCAGCCACAGGGCCAGTGCTGTAACTACGAGGTCGACAATGAAACGCATGAACTTACCTTTTCTTTAGTGGTCTTGTTTTTACTGTTCGAAGAACTCGTGGATGATGTGGAACTGGCGCTCACCGGGGATCTCGGCGAACTCGCGCTGAGCTTTCCGTCGCGTCGGGCCGTCTTTCGCGACCACTACCTTCACCTGCTCCAATGCAATCGGCGAGGCTACCTCTACCGTAGCGTGTGCGTCGGGCTGGCCGTAAGAGAGCTGCTGCGGGTCGATGTTCCGCCCGGCCAGCGCATCTGCCACGCCGTCTAGGTCGCCGACAGGGACACCGAGGAGCACGGTGTCGTCGTTCAGCGCCATCGCGCGCGGGGCCAAGTAAAGAGTCGTCGCGTCGGGCGCGGGGGCCCACGCGATCCAGGCGGAAACGTTGTCGCGGGTGGGGGCAGAGCCGTCGCCGGTGGCGAAGCCGGAGTTCAAAGAGTAATTCAGCTGCATGAGCACCAGCGTACGGATTTTTGCCCGGGGCGGGGACTAAGCGGCGGGACCGGCTAGGTCACCGCGTCCCACGCGGAGAGGAACTCGTTGGCTTCCTCGCGGTCAGTCACCGTCACGCGGAGCCCCTCGGGGAAGGCGCGCACAAGCACACCGCGCCGGGCAAGATCAGCGGCGATGTCGGCTGGTTCGCGCTCGCACTTCTCGGCAGGAAGCCAGACAAAGTTGGCCTGGGAGCGGGCGGCGCCGATGCGGTCGGCGACCTCGTCACGGACCTCGATGGTGTCTTCGAGGCGGGCCAACAGCTCGTCGGAGTGGTGCAGCGAAGCGAGCGCCCCGGCTTGGGCGATGGCGGAGACTTGGAAGGGGACGCCGACTTTGTTCACGGCGTCGATCAGCTCGCGGTGCCCGAAGGCGTATCCGATGCGCACGCCCGCCAGACCGTACGCCTTGGAGAAGGTGCGCAAACACAGGACATTGTCGTGCTCCCGCCAAACGTCGCAGCCGTTGACGGCATCGGGGTCGCGGTTGAACTCGACGTACGCCTCATCGAGCGCCACGGTGACATGGTCCGGAACGCGGGCCATGAAGTCGTCGAACTCGGCGCGGGTCACCACTGCGCCCGACGGGTTGTTGGGGGAGCAGAGGTAGACCAGGGACGTTCGTTCGTCGATGGTGGACGCGATGGTGTGCAGGTCGAGGTGGCCGTCGTCAAGCAAAGGCACCGGTCGCGGCTCGGCCCCGGCGATGCGGCAGAAGATGGGGTACGCCTCGAAGCTGCGCCACGGGAAGACGATGTTGTTCTCGGGTGTGGACGTGGCCTGTGCGAGCTGCTGGCACAGCGCGGACGAACCGCAGCCAACGGCGATGTTGCCGGGATCGACGCTGAGGTGCTTGCCCAGCGCCGTGCGCAGCTGTGTCGTGCCCATGTCCGGGTAACGGTTGCCGGTGATCGCGGCCTTGGCCATCGCCTCCGCAGCCGCCGGGAGAGGCTGGCCAGCAACCTCGTTCGAGGACAGCTTCAACGCCTCCGGATCAGACGTGCCGGGGACGTAGGCGGGGATGGCGGCGAGGTCAGGGCGGATCATGCTCAAAGATTCTAGACAGGTGTTTTGGCCGACCGCACGAATGTGGGTAATGTAAGTCCAGGCCTGCTGAAGGCCGTTGGAGATGTGCCAGAGTGGCCGATTGGGGCTCCCTGCTAAGGAGTTGACCTTTCACGAGGTCCGCAGGTTCAAATCCTGTCATCTCCGCCACGCGCCCGTAGCTCAACGGATAGAGCATCTGACTACGGATCAGAAGGTTGGGGGTTCGAATCCCTCCGGGCGCAC